>DVLI01000006.1 GCA_018715595.1 Candidatus Caccoplasma merdavium
TTTTCTTGATAATATTCGATATAATATATTGATAATAAGAAATATAAAAATTCAAAACTATCTTCAAAAAAGATAGTTTTGAACTGTTTTTGCAACCTATAATCATGTATTTCTATATTCTTACCGATAGAAATATAGATGATATAAAGGTGTTGATAACGAAAAAAAGGGGTGTATTTGGAAAACAGATTTTCGGGAGAATCAGAGTTGGCCGTTCTCGACCAGCACGACAATCTCTTCGAGTATGCGGTCCTTGCCTTCGGGTTCCCACTCCTTGCGCAGGCTCACGCCGAACATGGCGCCGAACGTTTGCCAAAACGAAGCCCTGAATCCTCCCAGGAAAGCTTTGATAAGATGGTAGGACGACTGGTTGCATTCACGGTCGATGAGGCGTATCAACAGTTTGGCTTGTGAATAGGTAAACTCTTTCAGCACCGGTTTGTATTCCTCGAAGAGCTCTTTTTCCATGCGTTTGAGATGTTTTTCGCGTTCCTCTTCGGGCAAGGTCTGTATGTATTCATACGTCTCTATCAGTGCCCGGTGCACCAGTTTGGCGTAGGGAAGGACCTTTTTCACGTCGCGCACGTTGCGCCAGTAATATTCCTTTTCCTTTTTGCTTTTGAATGTACGTTTGGGAAAACAGTAAATGGGTCTCAAAATAATGAGCGTGGCCGTATCGCCCGCATCGGTCACTATGCGGGTGACGCGTTGATAATAACGCGATTGCTGAGCCTGTGCCTGCTGGACACACAATGACCCCACAAGAAACAGGAGGATAACGGTAACGGCCTTTTTCATTACCGCAAAAGTAGTGTATTACACGCGAATAAGGGCTTAAAAAGACTTATTTTCTCTCGGCCGAATGTTGATAACTACTAAATATAGTGTTGATATTTATAAATTATGCAGATTCAATTATCTATGTATCAATAATATGATATAAAAAAACCGGTTTATCGACAGCTGGTGATAAAGTGTGGAATTTTATAAATTTTTTTCGCTTGCCTGGCGGCGGTTGGTCGTGAATCGGGCTGACGACCCCTATGGCCCGCATCGGAAATTTCCTGGTGTTGGGAAGTTGTGGACAAGTTGTTGATATTTATCAATAACGAATATATAATATATTGTAAATCAATAATATATTATAAAAATACCGATTTATCGACAACGGGTGATAAAGTGAAGGTTCGAAGCGGGGCGAAACTTTTCGCACCACTCGCCATGCAAATGTCGGGAGCGATGCAACAAAGGTTGTTTTTTTAATGTTACCTTTGCAGGGAAAAATATAAAAAAGCAATGTCCACTCTCCTGTTTCGCGAAATCGTCTTCGGGCCGGTACACAGTCGCCGACTCGGAATATCTTTGGGTATCAATCTCTTGCCCGCAGATGGAAAAGTCTGTTCGTTCGACTGCATCTATTGCGAATGCGGTTACAACAGCGAACGTCACGCCCACAGCGGGCTACCGTCGCGCGAAGCGGTGCGGGAGAGTCTCAAAGAGCGTCTCGTGGCCATGCACGGCCGGGGTGAGAAACTCGATGTCATTACTTTTGCCGGAAACGGGGAGCCCACGCTCCACCCCGACTTTGCCGCCATTATCGACGATACGTTGCAAATGCGCGATGCTTACTACCCCGAAGCCAAGGTGAGTGTCTTGTCGAATGCCACGCGCATCGACCGTCCCGATGTTTTCGACGCCCTCAACCGGGTCGACAACAACATACTCAAACTCGATTCGACCTTCGACACGACGGTGCGTCTCATCAATACGCCCACATCGCCCTCTTTCTCGGTCGAGAAACTCATCGAGGGGCTCTGCCGCTTCAAAGGAAATCTCATCATACAGACCCTTTTCTTGCAGGGTGAGCACAACGGAAATGTGGTCGACAACGCCACCGAAGAAGAGCTCCTGCCCTGGCTCGATGCCTTGCGCCGCATCGCTCCCAAGGAGGTGATGATTTACACCATCGACCGCGAAACGCCCGAAAAAGCCTTGCGCAAGGCGTCGCCCGAAACACTCGACGCCATTGCCCGCCGCGTCGAAGCCTTGGGTATCAAAGCTCAGGTTTCGTATTGATGGCCGGTCTCTTTCGGTTTCGGAATACTCTTCGAACCTGATAAAAATGCAATAAGGTTGTCGATTTTTTACCGACTCTACCTTGTCAGTGAAAGAAAAGAATTATTTTTACCGGGTCAAACAACAAAAATGGGAAAGAGATTGTTATACCTGTTTGTCCTCGTATTTTTGGCGGCGGCTCTCCTCCAATTTTTTCTCGGCAATCCCGACCCGGGGATTTTTGCCTTTCCTGTGAACGCGGTCATGTTGCTGGCTCTCGTCGGCGGGTTGTATGTCCTGCACCGGGAAAAGGAGAAGAGTCCTCTGGTGGCTTCCCTCTCTTCGGGACAAGCGGCTGTCGTTGCCATACTCCTGACGGGCTTGAATGCCCTTCTGATGGTTTTCTTTCCCGGGCTCGAATGGCAGAAATCGTGGATTTTCGATGCCTGCCTGCTCATGCTTTTTACCAATCTTTTCCTTATCTTGTTGCGATACAAGGGAGCCAACCGCATCAGATTTTATTTGAATCATGCCGGTCTCTTCGTCTTCGTCGCCGCCCTGGCTTTCGGTGCGGCCGACATGCGCACTATGCGCGCGGCCGTGAACGTGGGGGAGACCATCGACAAGGCTTATACCCGCGAAGGGAAAGCCCATTCGTTGGGTTATGCCCTCAGGCTCGACTCCTTCGAGGTTGATTTCTACGAAGGTAGTAACCGTGTCCCGGCCGACTTCCGGGCCGTGGTCGTCGTTGACGGGGAGCGTCACACCCTCAGGGTGAACGAGCCGTGGCACAGGTCGTGGAAAGAAGACGTCTATCTCTCGGGTTATGATACCCGGGCCGGTCGAGAGTCGGAATACTGTGTCCTCGAATTTGTCATACAACCGTGGAAATATATCGCTCTTACCGGGCTGTTGCTTTTTGTGGCCGGAGCCCTTATGTTGGTATGGGGTGGAAAAAACAGAACTTGACATGAATTGGGAGGTTTTTCCATATTTTGCCGTTGTCTCCGTCGTCCTGTCGCTGGGCGGAGCCCTCGTGGCCCTGTTCAAGCCGCGGCAGGCGTTTGTGGCGCAGGTTTTGGCGCTGGCCGGCATTGGAGTGCTCGGCGTGTTTGTGGCGGGATTCTGGGTGTCGCTCGGACGGCCGCCCATGCGCACCATGGGCGAGACGCGCTTGTGGTATTCGCTGTTTGTGATGATGGCGGGATTCTTTGTTTACCGGCGATGGAATTACCGTTGGCTGCTGCTGTTTACCACCGTGCTTTCGGCCGTCTTTTGCATCATCAATATCCTGAAACCCGAGATACACGACGCGACACTCGTGCCGGCGCTGCAAAGCGTCTATTTCATTCCGCATGTTGCCGTCTACATGTTTGCCTACGGGATATTGGCCTGCTCTTTCATTCTTGCTGTCGTGGGGCTTTTCGATAAGAAAAATCTCTATTTCGACTCGATGGACAATCCTGTGTATATTGCCACCGGACTGTTGTTTCTCGGTCTGCTCACCGGTGCCTTGTGGGCCAAGGAGGCTTGGGGCGACTTTTGGAGCTGGGACCCCAAGGAGACTTGGGCAGCCGTCACGGCTGCGGGTTACTTGGCCTATATACACCTGCGTTTCACCCGGGCCTCGAAGAGCCGATGGCTCTATTTCGTGGTCGTGGTGAGTTTTCTCCTGCTGCAAATGTGCTGGTATGGATATAAATACCTACCTTCGTCGGGTCAAAGCCTGCATCTCTACAACATGCAATAACCAAAATATCAAATAAATACCACCAAACCTAAACGTAAAGAAAATGAAAACAAGTTCGAAAATCATTCTCATTGCGATTGCCATAATCGTAATAGGGGCGATTGTTTACCGGGCTGTCAACACGGCTCCGCCCGAGTCGATGCCGGCCGATGAGCAAATCGTGAAAATCTTTGACGACGGAGGCTGTGCTGCTTGTCACACCGCCGACCCCGCACTCCCTTTCTTCTCAAACTGGCCCATTGCCCGCAAGCTCATTACCGAAGACATTCTGAAAGGGTATGAGGCTTTCGACATCATTCCCATGATGAAGGCCATCGAGAACGGCGAAGCCGTGAACGAGGTAGACCTGGCCAAGGTCGAGAAAGCGGTTCTCGACGGCACGATGCCCTTGGCCAAATACTATTTGGTGCACTGGGGCGCGTCGTTGACCGACAAGAAGAGCGACATCGTGCTCGGCTGGATACGCGACCATCGGGCACAGTTCTATCCCAACACGCTGGCTGCCGAAGAGTTTGCCAACGAGACCATCAGACCGGTGCCCGACTCGGTGGAGTATGACCCCGCCAAAGCCGCGCTGGGTGAGCTCCTCTACCACGACACCCGTCTCTCGGCCGACGGCACCGTTTCCTGCGCCACCTGCCACGGCATCAATACCGGCGGTGTCGACAACCTGAAATATTCCGAAGGCATCGGCGGACAACTCGGTGGTGTGAACGCCCCCACGGTGTTCAATGCCGTGTTCAACTTCGTCCAGTTCTGGGACGGACGGGCTGCCACGCTCGCCGACCAGGCAGCCGGCCCTCCCTTGAATCCCGTCGAGATGGGTTGTGCCTCGTTCGATGAAATCGTGGCCCGCTTGGCACAGGACAAGGCGTTTGTGAAAGCCTTCAACGCCGTCTATCCCGAAGGGTTGAGCCAAGCCACCATCACCGATGCCATCGCCCAGTATGAGCGCACGCTCGTCACGCCCGACTCGCCTTTCGACCGTTACCTCAAAGGCGACAAGGAAGCCATGACCGCCGAGCAGATCAAGGGCTTCGAGCTCTTCAAGGAGTATAACTGCGCCACCTGCCATGCCGGTGTGAACATGGGCGGGCAGAGCTACGAGCTGATGGGTCGCCGGGCCGACTATTTCAAGGACCGCGAGCTTCAAGAGAAATCGGGTCTCACCGACGGCGACAATGGCCGTTGGGCACAGACGGGTATCGAACGCGACCGGTTCCGCTTCCGCACTCCCGGCTTGCGCAATGTGGCACTCACCTATCCCTATTACCACGACGGTAGTGTGGAGAGCCTCGAAGAGGCTGTCGGCATGATGGCCAAATATCAGGTGGGCAAGGAACTGTCGGCCGAGAACATCGCCACGATAACCGCTTTCCTGCAAGCCCTCACCGGCGAGTACAAGGGCGAAACCCTCGTCAACGACAACATGAAATAAGGTGTGAGGAGGCATTTGTCTTCTCCTGCTGACCCCTTTTGTGACTGATATATGAGATTCTCCCCCTGCAAGGGAGAATCTCATATATCTTTTTTTGCGCTCCTCCCCCGAAGATAGGCAACTCTTTTCTCTCAGGTGAAGGAGATTCGATGTCGGGAAAGAGGGCGAGGCGGCCATGGTCTCTCTTTTTCAAAAAATTCATTGTAAAAAAATCTTTATTCTAAAATAATCCCGTATATTTGCGCATCATCAAAAACGAAATACAGCTTTCGAGCCTTATCATACACATATTAACGTTGCTCAATATCCGGTATCGTGCGATACCCGAAATGCATGTACGCCACTGTTCCGTCGGGCGATAATCTTTTTTATGCGCATTTAGTTTTTTGTTTTCCCCGCGCGGGTACAATCAGAAAGAGAAACAAAAACAAAAAACATTTACAGAACAATCGGCAATTTATTTAGGAAATTATGGGATTAATGCTTTTATACCTATTCACGGCATTAGGTGTATCCTTTACTTGTTCGGTGCTCGAAGCCGTGTTGCTTTCGACGCCGATGTCATTTATCACGATGAAAGAGCAGGAGGGGGGCGGAGCGTCGGCCCGACTGCTGAAAAAATACAAACAGAACATCGACAAACCCATCTCGGCCATTCTCTCGCTCAACACCATCGCCCACACCATCGGTGCAGCCGGCGTGGGAGCCGAAGCGGTGAAAATCTTTGGTCAGGCCTATTTCGGCATCATCTCGGCCATACTCACCATACTCATTCTCGTGCTTTCTGAGATTATCCCCAAAACCATCGGCGCTTCGTATTGGCGCAGGATGGCCCTTTTCTCGGCACAGGTGATACGGGTGTTTGTCTACATCTGCTATCCGCTCGTGTTGCTCTCCGAGTTGATAACCCGTGTTTTCTCGCCCAAGGAGAAAGAGCTGTCGGTGAGCCGTGAAGAGGTGTCGGCCATGCTCACGGTGGGCGAGGAAGAGGGTGTCTTCGAGTCGAAAGAGAACAAGGTGATACAGAACCTCATTCGCCTCAACAACGTGAAGGTGAAAGAGGTGATGACCCCGCGCGTGGTCACCGCCGTGGCCTCGGAAGAGATGACCTTGCGCGACTTCTACAACGAGAAGTCCTACCGTTTCTATTCGCGCATACCCGTCTACGGCGACAGCAAAGACTACATCACCGGCTATGTGCTGCGGCGCACGGTGCTCGAAAACCTCACCGAAGACAAGTTCGACATGAAACTCAAAGACATACGCCGTCCCATACCCTATTTCTCCGAGAACAAGTCGGTCTCGACCGTGTGGGAAAAGCTCCTCGAACACAAGGAACAGATAGCCCTCATCGTCGACGAGTATGGCTGCTTCCGCGGCATCATCACCATGGAAGACGTGGTGGAGACCATCTTCGGCCTCGAAATCATCGACGAGACCGATACCGTTGTCGATATGCAGCAGCTGGCCCGCGACCGCTGGAACGCCCGTCTGCAACGCTACAAAGAGATGTAGGGGCGTCGTCGGTGCGACAAGCAGGAGAGAGGCTCTGCCGCAGTGGCAGAGCCTCTCTTTTATTTAAAATCGGAAATTTCGATGGCGGGATTGCGTCGCAACAGTTCCCTTATGAAACCCTCATGTTCCTTGGGGGAGACGAAGAGCGGCCGTTTCTCCTCTTCCAGGCTCAGGGCGATGCCGTGGCGGGAGAGGGCATAGGGCGCGAAAAAGGCGTGCCCCTTCACGACTGTCGCCACACGGGTTATCTCGGTCACGGCCACATGGCGCGAGGCGAGGTAGCCCGAGCGCACAACGAGCGTGCCGTCGTCGAGAAAACGGTATTCGGTGCCGGTGATGCGGGCAATGAGAAACACCACTCCCAACATGCACAACACCCACGCCACCACATACCCCACCCACAGGCAGTAGAGCATGCCCGCCGTCGTCACGGCCAGCAGCGAATAAACCGCCGAGCCGTCGATTCTCGATTTGAATGTGCGCATGGTCGGAGTATTTTTGGTTGAACGTATGGATTCCTTTAATTTCTTAGACAACGCCGTTCCCATGGAAAGTGTCATTTCACTCCCGGTATAGAGCGCTGGCGTTGTGGGTTATGTTGGCTACGATGTCGCGCAGCCATGAGGGAGATTCCACCTCTATCTCGTCTCCGTAGGAGAGGATTTCCTTGACGAAGTCGAAAGAGGGCCGCAGTTGGTATTCGAAAATCTTGAAATCCATGTTCTTGTCGGTTTCTATCTCTTTTTGGCTGTGATGCAGGGGCAACGAACGTATGTATTTGTATTGGTTGCCATAAACGATGAGGCGTACCGTCTCGATTTTTTTGTCCGCCTCCACGATGATGCCGAAACAGGAAGAGAAAAATTCCCGGGCATCGAAGTCGGCCGGAAGGGTAAAATGTTGTTCGGTGGGGGTAAGAGAAAGAATGCGGTCGAGGGAGAAAACAAGCAACGTGTTACTTGGGCAATTATTGGCCAGCATATACCAGCGTTGCTTGAATATTTTTACGCAGTACGGTTCCAACACAAAGGTGTTGGGGTGCTCCTTCCAGAAACTTTGGTAGGTAATGGTGATGACGGTACTGTCGCGCATGGCTTCGATGATGGGCGTCAGGAATTTTTGGCATGAGGGGATTTGTTCAAACAGGATTCTGTGTTTGAGGTGATGACTCTCGTTGATCAGGTTGTTTACGGCAAACGTGTTCAGCAGCCAGTTCCTTATGCCCCCTTTTTCTATATCATCGGCATTTTCTATGTAATAGCAATAGCCGTTCCGTTTGTCACATTCGATATTGATGTCGAATATTTCTTCGATGGCGTGCCGGTGATGGTGGAATGTGCGGAGAGCCATATCTTCGCCGTTGCTCATTCCGGAGTTTCTCCAACGTTGGTTGATTTCTTCGAAGGAGATTCGTCCGGCCCGGTAGATGGTATCGACCAGCCAGATGTAACGGTTGAACAGATCTTTTGTCATGATACAAATATAATGAAATAAAAACAGGCAAGCTTGTGCTTGCCTGTTTTTATTTTAGCTGCGCTTGGCCCATGATCTACCTTCGGTTGTTGAATAAAACAGTCCTTTGGTCGTTTGGGCTAAAATTTCTTTTCCATTATCAATCAAATCCAGGAAATCTCCGATATAGGAGTTTGGTTGGAACCGAACGGCCCATGATCTTCCGTCCGTGGAAGAATATTCGAGTTTTCCTGCTGAAACCGGGGAGATGCGGATAAATTCTTTTCCGCGTTTAATCATTTGTGGCATAAGTGTTTGTTTTTAGAGTGGTGCCTCATGTTTACGGTCTTTGGCATTACCGGCATATATCTATATGTTATCATTTTAGGGTTGAGTGGTTATTCCATAGGCCTTTTTGGTAATTGATAATGCTGTTCTTACAATCTATTAGGCCTTTTATTACTGCATTGAGATTTTCTATGTCAATGGTTTTGTTAATGTTCGGAATGTTGATTTTTTCCCATTTTTTCTTATCTCTGTCATAGTTATACGTTATAGTTAAGTTGGAAGCAGTGTTATAAAACCGGGTACAGGAGTAGGTACAGGTGTCGTTTTGTATTTGTGTTTCGATTTTTTCGAGAGCGCTTATCAATTCCGTGATTGCGTCGAGTGGATAATATACATCATCTGCCCCTATAAGAAATCCGCACCGTTCGTTTTTATCCATATTTTCGAAGAATTGTATGGATAACCAAGTTTTTTCAAGATACTCCTTTTCAATATATGTGTGTATATTATAATTATATTCAGATGTAGTGAATTTATATAAGGGGATTTCTGTGATGCGTAAGGCGAATGTTTCGATAGATTGTTGTGGGATTATATTCCAAAGTTCATATTCTTCGTTCGGCACATTACCCGAAGCAAATGTGTTGCCGCTGTTTTCACAACTGCTTGTCAGCAGAGCAAGAAATAGTCCGATACCGATAAAGGGAAAAAGTTTTTTCATAAGGATTGTTATTTTTTGAGGTTGCATAGAATGTCTTCAATGATTGCGTCGAAATAGGCTTCCATCGTACCTTTTCCTTTATACATGAATCCGCGTGGGTGATAAGTGCGATATGCCCATTTTATGCCGGGAATTTCAACCCTGGCTATTTCTTGGCCATCGGCCGAGGTCAGGGGAGAGAACGTAACGCCTTGAATGCGCTTGACAATGACAGGGTCGTATGATGGTCCTGTGAGGAACAATACGACATCGGGTTTCAGAATGCGCAGCTCTTCTTCCACGACAGGGAAATATCGCATCTCGACCTCCTGTATCTGTTGCGGAGGAATGCCGATTGCATTTTTCTGCCCCGGAATGCGGGCTTTCCCTATTTTCACGATATTGTTCCATACATACTCGATGGTGCGTCCCGGGCATTTTTCGCGAAGGCGGGATATGAATTTCTCCATGCCGTGCATGAATATTTTTCGGCTGCCGTCGCCATAATTGAAGTAGCCGTTGTAAATTTCTTGTATCCGGTCTATTTCTTCGCGGGGGGAGATGTTCTCGGCAGAAAACGTGCCTTCCCAATCGTTGTTCTCACGACCGAAAACAACAACACGCAAGTCTGCTTTCTCGTAATCGGCTCCGTCGTCTTTTACGAACAGCAGAAGCGGATTGGTGGGTAGGGCGGTGGCCTCAGTGTTTGTTGTCACCGATTTCATGGCCTTGCAGAAGTCGGGCCATAACCCGGAGTACAGATCCATGAGTTTGTCATTTACATCTTTTTCCATAAGAGAGTTTTTTTTGTTTTTATGTTGCTGCTGTTATGTAAAAGAAAAGGGACGCAGCCATCGCTTTTCTCTTACTCGGTAAGGCTCTGGTAAGCCCGAAGTTCTAAGACGAAAAAGCAGTCTGCGCCCCATAGGGGTACAAACTTGACTTTGACGCTTATTGTAGAACTTCTTAAATTTACCAGATTTAACCGAGTTCAATAATTGTCAGACAAGTTGTGCAATATGTTACAAGAGTATGGAATTATGGAATGTCTGTTTTTTTACCTCCTTTTTTAGGTTTCGGAGGTAAAGAAAATAAATTTTCCTTTAAAAAGCAAACTCAAAGTAAAATATCGCTGACTGCTTTGTGCAGACAAAGATCTGTGAGTGATGTGCCAAAACCCGGCATAACAATAAAAAAGTGCCATTAAATTCCGGCAAAGGGTCGTGGTATTATTGCAAAATGCGTGAGAGTGGGAATATTCTTTGACGGATTTTCTTATCTTTGCCGGTAGAATGCCGGAACGAAGTCCGGAGAAAGAAAGAGTGTATGGTATACAAATACGATTTTTTGGTTATCGGTTCGGGCATTGCGGGAATGAGTTTTGCCCTGAAAGTGGCCCACAAAGGCAAAGTGGCGCTCATCTGCAAAGCCGGTCTCGAAGAGGCCAACACCTATTTTGCACAGGGAGGCATCGCCTCGGTGACCAATATGGCCGTTGACAACTTCGAGAAGCATATCGAAGACACGATGATTGCCGGCGACTGGATAAGCGACCGGCAGGCTGTGGAGAAGGTGGTGCGCGAAGCCCCCGGTCAAATCAAGCAGCTCATCGAGTGGGGCGTGCAGTTCGACAAGAAGGAAAACGGTGAGTTTGACCTCCATCGGGAGGGCGGCCACTCCGAGTTCCGTATCCTGCACCACAAAGACAATACCGGGGCCGAGATACAGACCAGCCTCATCGAGGCGGTGAAACGGCACCCCAACATCACGATATTCAAAAACCATTTCGCCGTCGAAATCATCACCCAGCACCACCTGGGCATCATCGTGACGCGCCACACGCCCGGCATCAAATGTTTCGGGGCGTATGTGCTCGACGAGGAGACGGGCGAGGTCGACACCTTCCTCTCGAAAATCACCGTCATGGCCACGGGCGGTTGCGAGGCGGTGTACCGCAACACGACCAATCCGCTGGTGGCCACGGGCGACGGCATCGCCATGGTGTACCGCGCCAAGGGTGCGGTGAAGGACATGGAGTTTATCCAGTTCCACCCCACGGCGCTCTTTCACCCGGGCGACCGTCCCAGTTTCCTCATCACCGAGGCCATGCGCGGATATGGTGCCGTGCTGCGCAACCAGTCGGGCGAGGAGTTCATGCAGAAATACGACCCGCGCCTGTCGTTGGCTCCGCGCGACATTGTGGCCCGTGCCATCGACAATGAGATGAAGCAGCGCGGCGAAGACCATGTATTCCTCGATGTTACGCACAAAGACCCCGAGGAGACGAAGCGTCACTTCCCCAACATCTACAAGCATTGCCTCTCGATAGGCATCGACATAACCCGCGATTACATACCCGTGGCGCCGGCCGCCCATTACCTGTGCGGCGGTATCAAGGTCGACCTCGACGGTCAGTCGAGCATACGCCGGCTCTATGCCCTCGGCGAGTGTTCCTGCACCGGTCTGCACGGCGGCAACCGTCTGGCGTCGAACTCGCTCATCGAGGCCATCGTCTATGCCGATGCGGCCGCCCGCCATGCCCTGAGCGTGCTCGAACGCTATGACTTCAACACCGACATTCCCGAGTGGAACGCCGAAGGTACCATCACCAACGAGGAGCGCATTCTCATCACCCAAAGCATGAGGGAGGTGAATCAAATCATGGAATCGTATGTGGGCATCGTGCGCAGCAACGTGCGCCTCACCCGGGCGTGGAACCGCCTCGACATTCTCTATGAGGAGACCGAGAGCCTCTTCAAGCGCAGCAAAGCCTCGCGCGAGATATGCGAGTTGCGCAACATGATCAACGTGGGTTACCTCATCACCCGTCAGGCCATGGAGCGCAAGGAGAGCCGCGGGTTGCACTACACCATCGACTATCCCCACGCCGCTACCGACGGGAAGAAATAGTGTCCCGTCGAAGAGAAAATTTGCAAGAGCCTGCTTCGTCCGTTTGGAAAGTAGGCTCTTTTCGTTTATCTTTGGACATCAACCATTCGATAAAGAAATATCCATGAAAAAACCGATTCTTGCCGCCTTGCTTTTTACCATCGCCGTCGCGGGAGCGCCTGCCCAGTCGACCACCGCTTGGGGCGACCAGGGCAACGGCACCTATGTGAACCCGATTCTCAACGCCGACTATTCCGACCCCGATGTGATACGCGTGGGCGAGAAGTATTATATGGTATGTTCCGACTTCCACTACATCGGTATGCCCGTTCTGGAGTCGGATGACATGGTCAACTGGACCATCATCTCCCAGGTCTATGACCGCTTCGACTATCCCAAGTGGGACGACAACCGCCGTTTTGCCGGCGGTTCCTGGGCTCCTGCCATACGTTACCACGACGGTAAGTTCTGGGTCTTCTTCTGCACCCCGCACGAAGGGCTCTTCATGAGCACGGCCACCGACCCGCACGGGCCGTGGGCACCGCTGCACCGGGTCGTGGCCGTCGAGAAGTGGGAAGACCCGTGCCCCTTCTGGGACGAGGACGGGCAGGCTTATCTCGGCCGCAGCCGACATGGGGCAGGCCCCATTATCCTGCACAAGATGAGCCCCGACGGGCGTGAACTGCTCGACGACGGGGTTACCGTATATACCGGCCCCGTAGCCGAAGGCACGAAGATATACAAGCGCGACGGCTATTACTACATCAGCATACCCGAAGGCGGGGTGGAAGTGGGCTGGCAGACGGTGCTCCGCTCCCGCAACATCTATGGTCCCTATGAGAAAAAAGTGGTGATGGAGCAGGGGAGCACCCCCGTCAACGGCCCGCACCAGGGGGCGCTGGTCGACACGCCCGACGGGGAGTGGTGGTTTTTCCACTTCCAGTTTGTGCAGCCCATCGGCCGCGTGGTGCATTTGCAGCCGGCGCACTGGAAAGACGGTTGGCCGGCCATCGGGGTCGACATCGACATGAACGGCATCGGCGAGCCGGTGCGGGTGTGGACCAAGCCGCGCATCGCCACGGCCGGCGGCGACATTACGCTGCCCCAGTCGAGCGACGATTTCGCCGCACCCCGTCTCGGCGTGCAGTGGCAATACAACCACAACCCGCGCCCCGAGTGCGTGTCGCTTACCGCCCGCAAGGGGTGGCTGCGTCTCACCGCCTTGCAGGCCGACAGCCTGAAAGCCTCGCACAACATGCTCTCGCAAAAGACCATGGGCTATCACTCCGAGGCGACGACCCGCCTCGACCTCTCGCGCATGGCCGAGGGTCAGCGGGCCGGACTGCTCTGCGCCGGCAACCTTTTCAATGGTATCGGCGTGCTCTGCAAGCAGGGCAAGAAAATCATTTACTTGGAGAAAGACGGACGTGTGGAGGAGATAGCGCCGGTGGGCGGAAAGACCATTTATCTGCGTGCGGTCATCGACTATCCGGCCAACAGCCATCGGCTCTATTACAGCACCGACGGCAAACGCTATGTCGAGGCCGGAGAGCCTTATGCCCTCCGGTTCGGCAGTTGGAAAGGCTCCCGTGTGGGACTTTATACCTACAATGTCGAGGGTGACGGCGGCGTGGCCGATTTCGACTTCTTCACCTACACCACCGACGGTCCCGGAGCCAAATAGTTGTAATGTAACATTGATAATGCTTACAAAATAATGTTAGATAGGCAGATAGAAAGAAAGTTAGATAGTATTATAGAAAAATTGAATCGTGTTCAAGGTTTAATATATTTTATAATTGAAGATACTTTATGTTTAATATCGAATATCGTTGAAAAAGTTCAAAAAGAGAAAGATAAGATACCTTATCAAATAAATGTAATCTCTTCTGCTGTTTGTGGAAAAAATTTAAGAGAAACGGCACATAGCCGTATTTTAGTTGATTTACTTCGTAATAAAGAGATACGATCTTCTTTCATAAAGTTTTTCTTTGAGAAATTTAATCTTGATATTTCTGATTCAGATTATATACCTCCTCCTGACACAAATAGAATAGATACGACTATTAAAGGTAAAGATTATTATATAATTATAGAGAATAAAATTAATGATGCGCCGGAGCAATGTGGACAAATTTATCGTTATGTCCAAATCGCAAGAGAAGAATATGATATTAATCAAATTTATGTGTTGTATCTAAATAGAGATACAAATATACCTCCGACTGTTTATTCTTTATCAAAAGATGGAACAGGAATAGTATTGATTGATAAAGTATTGAATGAAAGATTAATATGCCATTCATATAAACATTCCATAATTAAATGGTTGAAATCTATAAATAATAAAAAAGATTTTCTTGTTAATCAGCCTTATTTGCAAAGTGCAATAGTGCAATATTTAGATTATCTTGAAAATATTTTTCAGACAACAAACATATATAAGCCAATGAATGCGGAAATTGAAAAACTTCTGATTCAAAAATTAGAATTAGATTCGTTGAGTAATTGTAGTGAACGTGTTAGCAAAATTAATGAACAGATTGAAAATACGGAGTTTTTGATAGAGAAACTACAAATGCTAAAAGAATCAGAGGTTTGGAAGTTATGGAATACCTTATTTAAGGAGCAATACGGTTTAAAATTGCATATAGAGGAGAATGCTTATAATGGAAAGAACATAGGATTTGATTTTCTATACAAGAAAAGTAGAATGAGATGTTGTATTCAAGAAGAGGATAATGTTCCATATTGGGGTATATTTCAATATGATGGAAATGCAAAATTATCAACTGTTAAGTTTTTCAATTCTCTCATACAGCAACATTCAGATTTAATGTGCATTAATAATAATAAACTCCAAGATAACTGGCCAATTTGGAATTGGACGAATCTTGATAATGGATTTTTTGATTTTTCAAAGTTGGCGGATATTATCATAAAGGAAAGCAAAAGAGAAAATAGTGAAATTATTTTTATTACGGATTAAAGATAAAAGAGGTTGAGTTCTATAAACCAACCTCTTTTATCTTTCTTAATAGTTCAACCGTTTGGGTTCGAAATAGGCTTTGGGGTGCAGGCAGGCGGGGCATTTCTCGGGCGGGTTGAGACCCTCGTGCACATAACCGCAATGGCGGCATTGCCACTTGATGGGCTCCTCGCGGCGGAACACTTCGTGCTCTTCGATGCGGGAGAGCAGCTGGCGGTAGCGCCACTCGTGGAACTCCTCGACGCGGGCTATGGCGCGGAAGGCGGCGGCCACGTCTTTGAACCCCTCGTCGACGGCGATGGTAGAGAAGTTGCTATACAGGTCCGACCATTCAAGCAGTTCTCCTTCGGCGGCTTCGTAGAGGTTTTCCTTGGTTTTCCCGATGCGGCCGGCCGGATATTCGGCCTCGATGGTTACCATGCCGCCCTCGTCGAGAAAATCAAAAAATCGGCGGGCGTGAGCCAGTTCCTGGTCGGCCGTTTCGGCGAAGATGGCGGCAATCTGTTCATAACCTTCTTCCTTGGCCGTCTGGGCGAAAAACGTGTAGCGGTTGCGGGCTTGCGATTCGCCGGCAAAGGCTTTCAGCAGGTTTTGTTCGGTAATGGTTCCTTTCAATCTCATGTTGGGTAAGTTGTTGAGTAAAACAAAGTAATGGATATGATAACAACAGACAACGGGCTTCCAAAGTTCACTCCAGCATCCCCCTTTTGGACCAGGGCAACAGTGCGTGAAAAGAGGTTTGCCCGCGTGGGCGGAGATGTCGTTCCCGGCAAGATGCCGGCGGGGAGGTAGTCGCTCTCCGTGACAAGATTTTCGCTTCCCGGTAACGCGGCCTCGGGTTTATTTCCTATCTTTGCGCCCCGAATCCGGAACCTAAGCCCATATACACACAAAAATAGAGAAGCGGACATGGAGAAAGAAAAATTATGGACCCCGTCGTTCTTGGCCATCGGAGGAGGCAGTTTCCTGCTCTTCTTTGCCTTCTACCTGTTGTTGCCCATACTTCCGCTCTACCTCATGGAGCGTTTCGAAGCCAATGAGTCGGCCGTGGGCATGGTCTTGTCTCTCTACACCGTAACGGCGCTTTTCATGCGTCCGTTTGCCGGGTTCATGGTCGACACCTTCCCCCGGAAACGGTTGATGCTCATCTGTTATGCCGTGTTTACCTGCATCTTCGGCGGTTATCTGTTGGCGGCATCGATACTGACTTTTGCCATGATACGCGCCTTGCACGGCTTCTCTTTCGGCATCGTGAGTGTGGCCAACAGTACCGTGGCCATCGACGTCATGCCCTCGTCGCGCCGTGGCGAAGGTATCGGATATTTTGGGGTGTGCAGCAACCTGGCCATGGCCGTGGGGCCTACGGTCTCGCTCTATCTGCTCGAAGCCTCGCACAATTACGACACGATATTCTGGGTGTCGTTGCTCTCGTGCTGCGTGGGCTTTGTGCTGGTGACGACGGTGCGCGTGCCGGTCAAGGAACGGCAACCCCGGCCGGTGACCGACCACATCTCGTTCGACCGTTTTTTCCTCGTAAAAGGTACCTCGGGAGCCATCGCGGTGAGCATGCTCTCGTTCAGCTACGGCATGCTCTCGACCTACCTGGCCATCTATGGGAAAAACGAGGTGGGTATGGATTCGGGCACGGGCGTCTTTTTCATGCTCATGGCCTTCGGCCTCATCTTCTCCCGCCTTCTCTCGGGAAAATTCCTCAACAAGGGTTACATCAACCGGCTCATACAGGTGGGCATCGTGATACTCTTTGTCGGCTATTCTCTCTTTATCTTTGTGAAGATGCCGGTCACCTATTACCTCTCGGCCGCGGTGCTGGGCATGGGGTATGGCTTTGTGTGCCCTTCGTTCCAAACCTATTTCATCAACCTGGCCGAGCACAACCAGCGGGGAACGGCCAACTCCACTTACCTCACCTCATGGGACTTGGGCGTGGGGCTTGGCGTGCTCATCGGCGGTGGTATTGCCGACATCTCCGACTACACGACCGCCTACACCGCTTCACTGGTGATACTTTTTGTCGGCTATTTCTTCTTTCGGTACATATCGGCACCCTATTTCACGCGACATAAGTTGCGCTGAAAGAGCGGATATTGTGTTAAAAAAACTGAATACCAGGCGGTAATTCCATATATTATTTGTTCTTTTGCCTGAAATTACGGGTAGAATTGTCTTCGCTTTGCCGAGAAATGCCTCGGAGGGTTCTCCCGTTAGAAATAAATGCGTTGCCCGGAGAAGGCGATAAAAGAACATGGCGAAATCGAAAAAGAAAAAATACAACTCGTTTTTCGGAGCGCGACTCACGTCGACCATCAGCACCTCCCTGGTGCTTTTCCTCTTGGGGATAATCGCCCTCATGGGGGGCGTTGCCACACAACTCACCCACTATGTGCGTGAAAACATGGGCTTCTCGGTCGTCCTAGACGAAAACGTTACCGATGCCCAGATAAAAACGTTGGAAAAACGTCTTTCGGCCGCCCCGTATGCCCGGCAGGTGCATTTCATTTCCAAGGCCGACGCCCTGCGCGAGCTCTACATCGAGCTGGGCGAAAACCCCGAAGACCTCTTGGGTTACAATCCGCTGCGTCCCTCGTTCGAGGTGAAGTTGCACAGCGACTATGCCGATGCGGCATATTTGGCTCAAATCGACAAGAACCTGCGCAGCGCCTATTCCTACGTCGAAAATGTCTCCTATCAGAAAGACCTCATAGAGCTGGTCAATGACAATTTGCGTCTCATCGGTCTCATACTCGTGGGTATAGCCCTTGTCATGACCATCATATCGGTGGTGCTTATTGCCAACACCGTGAGCCTGGTGGCCTACTCCAAGCGATTCTTGCTGCACACCATGGAGCTGGTCGGCGCCACGCCGGCTTTTATCCGCCGGCCCTTTGTGCGTTCGCATGTCGTCGACGGCATCTTCGGCGCACTTATTGCCAATGCTTTGTTGGGCGGGGTGCTTTACTACATGAGCCGCGAATTGACCGGTTTTGCCTCGTTGCTCGACAGGGAGATGCTGCTTGTCATCGGGGCGGGCATCGTGCTGGTGGGCATCGTGCTCTCCTACCTGGCCGCCCGCATCGCCGTGCGGCGTTACCTGCGTACCGACCGGGACAAACTTTATTATATGTAAATCATAAACTCGTAATCGAATAAAAATGAAAACAGGAAGAGTCGTTTCTCCCCTCACCGGGAAAAAAACAGAAAAAACCGACCCCCGGCTTTTTGCCCTCGGACGTAGCAACTTGAAGTTGATTGCCGCAGCCTTCGCCGTGATTATCATAGGCTTTGTGTTGATGGCCGGCCCCGGTTCCACTCCCGAGCATTACAATCCCGACATTTTCAGTTTCCGGCGCATCGTCCTGGCTCCGACGATTTCCTTCCTCGGATTTGTTTTCATGGTGTTTGCCATTCTCTACAAGGACCCCGAAAAAAAACATAATACCGATAAAGAATGACGTGGCTCGACGCTTTGTGGCTGGGACTCTTGCAGGGTCTCACCGAATACCTTCCCGTGAGCAGCAGCGGGCATCTCGAAATAGCCAACACCCTCTTGGGTATCCAGGGTAGCGACAACCTCACTTTCGCCGTGGTGGTGCATGCCGCCACGGTGTGCAGCACGCTGGTGGTGTTGTGGCGCGAGATTGCCGGGCTCTTTGCCGGTGTGTTCCGTTTTCGCTGGAACGAAGAGACACAGTATGTGGCCAAGATTTTCCTTTCGATGATTCCCGTGGGCATCGTGGGGCTCTTCTTCAAGGAAGAGGTTGAGAGTGTTTTCGGCAACGGCCTGCTCGTTGTCGGCATCATGCTTCTCGTCACGGCGTTGTTGCTCACCTTTGCCCACTATGCCCGTCCCCGCCGGAAAGAGAAAATTTCCTACAAGGACGCCATCATCATCGGTCTGGCGCAAGCCTGTGCCGTGATGCCGGGACTCTCTCGTTCGGGTACGACGATTGCCACCGGCCTCATGCTGGGTGACAAGAAAGAACAGGTGGCCCGTTTCTCGTTCCTCATGGTGATAATCCCCATACTCGGCGAGGCTCTCCTCGAACTGATGAAGGGGGAGTTCTCTCCGGCCGAATCGGGAATTTCCGTCTCGGCCATGATTGTCGGATTCCTGGCTGCTTTTGTCTCGGGCTGCGTGGCCTGCAAATGGATGCTCCGTTTGGTGCAGAACGGCAAGCTCGTGTGGTTTGCCCTCTATTGTGTGCTCATGGCCGCCTTCTGCATCGGCCATTCGTTGCTGGCCTGAACCTGTGAACGGCTCCTCCCGGGGGAGCTATGATTTAGAAAAGAGAAGATGGATTTTCAAGAAGGGGAGATATTATATTTCGACAAGCCGTTGCATTGGACCTCGTTCAAGCTCGTGAAGACGCTGCGCAACACCATATCCCGTGCCTACGGCCTCAAAAAAATCAAGGTAGGACATGCCGGCACGCTCGACCCGCTGGCTTCGGGTGTCATGATTGTCTGCACGGGAAAGGCCACAAAGCTCATCGAGAGTTTCCAGTATCAGACCAAAGAATATGTTGCCACCCTGCGCCTCGGCGCCACGACACCGTCGCACGACCTCGAAACCGAAATCGATGCCACCTATCCCACCGGGCACATCACCCGTGAGTTGGTGGAGCAGACGTTGACCCGCTTTGTCGGCACCATCAGCCAGGTACCGCCGGCTTTCTCGGCCTGCAAGGTCGATGGCCGCCGGGCTTACAGAATGGCCCGTAAGGGGCAGGCCGTGGAGCTCAAACCCAAAGAGTTGGTCATCGACGAAATAGAGTTGCTCGATTTCACCCCCGACACCTTGCGCATACGCATCGTGTGCAGCAAGGGCACTTACATACGCGCCTTGGCCCGTGACCTGGGCGAGGCATTGGGCAGCGGCGCACACCTCATAGGGCTGGTGCGCACCCGGGTGGGCGATGTGACCCTCGACCGTTGCCTCTCGGTCGACGACATCGACCGCGTCGTTGCCGAGTCGCTTGCCCGGCAGGCCGAAATCCCTCCCGCCGAAGAATCGAAAAATCAACAAACCGAATAAGATATGAAGTTATCGCAGTTCAAGTTCAAACTCACCGAAGAGCAGATTGCCAAGTATCCGGCCAAAAACCGCGACGAGTCGCGCCTCATGGTGGTCAATCGCAAAACCGGTACGATAGAGCATTGCATCTTCAAGGAGATTATCAACTATTTCGACGAACACGACCTTTTCGTCTTCAACGATACCCGCGTGTTTCCCGCCCTGCTCTATGGAAACAAGGAGAAAACCGGCGCCAAAATCGAGGTTTTCCTCCTGCGCGAGCTCAACGAAGAACATCGCCTGTGGGACGTGCTGGTAGACCCTGCCCGCAAAATCCGCATCGGCAACAAACTCTATTTCGGCGAGGACGACTCGATGGTGGCCGAGGTAATCGACAACACCACCTCGCGAGGTCGCACGCTGCGTTTCCTCTTCGACGGTACGCACGAAGAGTTCAAGGAGGCGCTCTACAAACTCGGTGAGCCGCCTCTTCCCCGTTACATCAACCGTCCCTCGGAACCCGAAGACTTTGAACGTTATCAGACCATCTTCGCCCGCAACGAAGGCGCCGTCGTGGCCCCTGCCGCCGGCCTCCATTTCAGCCGCGAATTGATGAAACGCATGGAGATAAAGGGCATCGACTCGGCGTTCCTCACCCTCCATTCGGGACTCGGCAACTTCCGCGAAATCGATGTCGAGGACCTTACCAAGCACAAGATGGACTCGGAACAGATGATTGTCACCCCCGAGATGGTGGAGATTGTCAACCATGCCAAGGACGAGGCACGCCATGTGTGCGCCGTGGGTACCTCGGTGATGCGAGCCATCGAGAGCACCGTCAGCACCGACGGTCACATGAAACCGTATGACGGCTGGACCAACAAGTTTATTTTCCCGCCTTACGACTTCACCGTTGCCACCAGTCTCGTCACCAATTTCCACATGCCCTATTCGACCATGCTCATGATGGTGGCCGCCTTCGGCGGATATGAACTGGTCTTTGAGGCGTACGAGACGGCCCTCAAAGAGGGGTATCATTTCGGCGCGTACGGCGACGCCATGCTCATTCTCTGACCTTATGGCCACCGCCTACCTGTCGCTCGGCTCCAATCTCGGCGACCGCCTCCGGCTCATACAGGAGGCGGTCGCCGCTCTTACGGTCGAGGCCGGCCCCGTGACGGCTCTCTCGTCGCTTTACGAGACCGAGCCGTGGGGATTCTCCTCGCCGCATCGTTTTCTCAACGTGGCTCTCGCTCTCGAAACCACCCTCTCTCCCGAAATCCTGCTTGCCGTGACGCAGCGCATCGAGCGCGACCTGGGTCGCACGCACAAAAGTGTCGACGGCCGGTATGCCGACCGCACCATCGACATCGACCTGCTTTTTGTGGGCGATGCCGTGCTCGACACGCCGGCTCTCACCCTGCCGCACCCCCGGCTCCATCTGCGGCGGTTTGTCCTCGAACCCCTTTGCGAAATTGCCCCGGCGTTGCTTCACCCCCTGTTGCGGAAGAGTGTGTCGCAGCTCCTCGCGGAGCTCTGAGAGCCTGTTTTTCCCTGTGGATATGACAATCCCCGCCCCAAACAATCATCTTGTTTGGGGCGGGGATTGTCTTACGGAGGAGGTCGGACCCCCTTTCCTGCATCGGTAGGTGCCGTGACTCCCTGCCGGGGGGGGTGAGCCTCGTGAGGAGGGAGGTGAGGTCAGGCCACCACTTCACCGAGGAGGGTGGCCGAGGAGGCTTCGGTGATGCGCACGGGCACGAGGTCGCCGGCCTTGACGTCTTCGGTGCGGGGGAAGACCACCATCTTGTTTTGTTGCGTGCGGCCGCACAGCTGTTCGCGGGAGCGGCGCGAGAAACCCTCGACGAGCACCTCGAAGGTGCGGCCTATGTCGCGACGGTTGCTTTCGAGCGAGAGGTCGTTTTGCAGGTCGATCATGCGTTGCAGGCGCTCTATCTTCACCTCTTCGGGCACGTCGTCGGGCAGGTTGCGGGCGGCGTAGGTGCCGGGGCGTTCGGAGTATTTGAAGAGGAACGAGCTGTCGAATCCCACTTCGCGCATGAGCGAGAGGGTCTCTTCAAACTCCGCTTCGCTCTCGGAGTGGAAGCCGGCAAAGAGGTCGCTCGAAATGCCGCAGTCGGGCAGTATGCGGCGTATGGCGGCAATGCGGTCGAGGTACCATTCGCGCGTGTATTTGCGGTTCATCAGGGCGAGAATGCGGTTGTTGCCCGACTGCACCGGCAGGTGTATGTGGCGGCACAGGTTGGGATACCGGGCGATGGTGCGCAGGGTCTCGTCGCTCATGTCTTTGGGGTGCGAGGTGGTGAAGCGTATGCGCATGTCGGGAGCCGCTTCGGCCACGATGGCGAGCAGGGCGGGGAAGTTGATGACGCGGCCGTCGGCCTCGGTGAAGTGGTAGGAGTTGACGTTCTGTCCCAGCAGGGTGGCCTCCTTGAAGCCTTGGCGGCGCAGTTCTTGCAACTCCTGCAAGATGCTTTCGGGCTCACGGCTGCGTTCGCGGCCGCGGGTGTAGGGCACGATGCAGTAGGAACAGAAGTTGTTGCAGCCCCGCATGATGGAGATGAAGCCCGATATGCGGTTGGCACCGATGCGGGTGGGAATCACCTGCTTGTAGGTTTCGGTGGTCGAGAGTTCCACGTTGATGGCTTTCTCGCCGTTCTCGACCGAGGCCACCAGGTGGGGCAGGTCGAGGTAGGCGTCGGGGCCTACGACGAGGTCGGCGTGGTGTTCGCTCAGGAGCGACTCTTTCACCCGTTCGGCCATGCAGCCGAGCACGCCCACGATGAGGCGCCGGTTTTTGCGGCGCAGCGAGTTGAAATATTGCAGGCGGGAGACAACCCGTTGCTCGGCATTGTCGCGTATCGAGCAGGTGTTTACAAAAATGGCGTCGGCCTCTTCGATGTTGTCGCACAAGGCATAACCGGCCATCTTCATGATGGAGGCGACCACTTCGCTGTCGGCCATGTTCATTTGGCAACCGTATGTCTCGATAAAGAGTTTTTTTTCGTTCATGGGCACGTTTTTATGATGAGGGGGCAAATATGACAAAAAACTTTTACAGGAAGAATATTTATTCGAATTTCCTTATTTTTTCAATGATTTGAAGGCTTTTTTATGAAAAAATGCTCTAAAAAGTTTGCATTAGAAAGAAAATTATTATCTTTGCCGTAACTTCATATGAAATTTTTTCATAGTTAAGGTTTAGGTTAAATTCGTTTAGGGTGGTTGTGAAACCGCCCTAAATTTTTTGTGTAGGCAGGAATTTTGTTTTTCAAGAGACAATATGTAATTTTACACGGACAAAAATACAAAAAAGCGATGGATAATCTGTGGGTTTATCTGATACTTATTTTTGGCTATGTCGGATATTCGCTGGTGAAGAGCGCCCGCAAGCAGCGTGAAGAGTCGCAGCAGTCGTCTCGTGCGTTGGAGGACGAGCAAGAGGCGTTGCCAATCGGTGACGATGAATTGTTGCGGCTGTTGCAGGGCGAGATGCCTTCGCTCCGTGAGAAGAAAGGCGTTGCAAGACAAACCGCCCCCGCTCCTGCCGAGCCGCTTCCCGTCAAAAAGAAGCCCGCTCCGTTCCTCCCGGGAGAGTTGTCGCAGGCCTCCAAGCCGGCACGCGAAGCCCGCGAGTCGTTTTTGCGAAAAGTCTCGCAGGCCAAGCCCGAAGCCGTTGCCCCGGCAACCGGGGCCGAATATGGCGGGACTCCTGTGGTGCCGCCTCCTGCCGAGGCCGACGCGAATGAAGAATCGCGCCCCGAAATGACCATCGAGGAGTGGCGGAAAGCCGTTATTGCATCGGAAATATTAAATCGGAAATATTAGAAAGACAATACAAGTATGAGTTTTAAAGTAATTTCGGCCGAAGAGGCCGCTTTGCATGTAAAGAATGATGATAACGTGGGCTTTGGCGGATTTACTGCCGCAGGAACTCCCAAGGTGGTTCCCGAAGCCATTGCCCGCCGTGCCGAAGAAGAACATGCCGCCGGCCGGCCTTTCCGCATCGGTGTCTTCACCGGAGCATCGACCAGTGACCATCTCGACGGAGCTTTGGCACGCGCCAAAGCCATCAAATTTCGCACCCCCTACCAGTCGTGTCCCGATTCGCGGGCGGCCATCAACGCGGGGGAGATTTCTTATTGCGACGTGCATCTTTCGGAGTTGGCCCAGATGTTGCGCTATGGTTTCCTGGGAAAAATCGACGTGGCCGTCATCGAGGCTTCGTCGGTGACCGATGACGGGAAAATTTACCTCGGTCCCGGTGTGGGTATCGCCCCTACCGTATGCCAGTTGGCCGGTAAGATTATCATCGAACTCAATGCCCATAACCCCAAAGAGTTGGCCGGTTTCCACGACATCTACCAGCCGGCCGACCCCCCTTATCGTCGCGAGATACCCGTCTATCGCCCCTCCGACCGCGTGGGTGTGCCCTATATCCAAGTCGACCCGGCCAAGATTGTGGGCATCGTCGAGACCAATCTCCCCGACGGCGTGAAGGAGTTTGCCCCGAGCGATGAGGTGACGATGAGCATCGGCCGCAACGTGAGCGACTTCCTCACCGCGCAGCTTCAAGCCGGCCTTATCCCCCAGGAATTCCTGCCCATACAGTCGGGCGTGGGCAACATTGCCAATGCCGTGTTGGGATTCCTCGGCAAGAACCCCCATATCCCGCCTTTCCAGATGTATACCGAGGTGATACAGGACTCGGTCATCGGCCTTTTGCGAGAAGGGCGTTGCACCTTTGCCAGCAGTTGTTCGCTCACGGTGAGCGACAAGGTGATGCAGGAGGTGTATGGCAATCTCGACTTCTTCCGCGACAAGATCGTGTTGCGTCCCGGTGAAATCAGCAACAACCCCGAGTTGGTGCGCCGCATGGGACTTATCACCATCAACACCGCCCTCGAAGCCGACATCTTCGGCAACGTGAACAGTACCCATGTCACCGGTACCAAGATGATGAACGGTATCGGCGGTTCGGGCGACTTCACCCGCAACGCCTACATCTCGATATTTACCTGCCCCTCGGTGGCCAAGGGCGGCAAAATCAGCGCCATCGTGCCCATGGTTTCGCATCTCGACCACAGTGAACACTCCGTCAACGTGATTGTTACGGAATATGGCGTGGCCGATTTGCGGGGCAAGAATCCTCGTGAACGTGCCGAGCTCATCATCGAAAATTGTGCACACCCCATGTATCGCCCCCTGCTGCGAGAATATCTTTCTCTCGGGAAAAAAAGTCATACGCCGCACTGTCTTCCCGCCGCGTACGCCTTCCACGAAGAGTTCCTCCGTTCGGGCGACATGGCGCAGACGTCGTTTGCCGCATATAAATAATTCCCCGGCCGACGATGGAGGAGTGGTTGTCGCGTACCTCTCTCCTGCTGGGAGAAGAGCCGCTGTCCCGGCTGCAAAACGCCCATGTGCTTGTCGTGGGCGTGGGCGGCGTGGGAGCCTATGCCGCCGAGATGATTGTGCGGGCGGGCGTGGGTCGCATCACCTTGCTCGATGCCGATGTGGTCGAGGAGACCAACATCAACCGTCAGTTGGTGGCGTTGCATTCGACCCTGGCGCGACCCAAGGTCGAGGTGCTCGGCGAGCGTCTCACCGACATCAATCCCCGTCTGTGCCTGCACACCCTCTGCCGCTATCTCGAAGCCGATGACGTGGAGGCGCTTCTCGATGCACGCTATGACTTTGTTGTCGACGCCATCGACACGCTGGCTCCCAAAACCGCCCTGCTGGCCGCTTGTGTGCGCCGTCGGGTGCCCGTGATTTCGTCGATGGGGGCCGGTGCGCGTCTCGACCCGGCGGCCGTGGCCTATGCCGACATCTCGAAAACCTGCCGTTGCGGGCTGGCGCGTGAGGTGCGACGGCGCCTGCGTGCGCAGGGAATCGACAGCGGGGTAGAGGTTGTCTTCTCCACGGAACAGCCGGTCGCCTCGGCCGTGCGTTCCACCGATGGCGAGCGCAACAAACGCTCGCTCGTGGGCACGGTCTCCTATCTCCCGGCCGTGTTTGGTTGCTACCTGGCCGCCTATGTGATACGCCAATTATCGGAAGCATGATAGAAATCAAGAACATACACAAAAGTTTCGGCCGGCTCGAAGTCTTGAAAGGCATCGATGCCACGGTCGGGCGCGGCGAAATCGTGTCGATCGTCGGCGCCAGCGGAGCCGGAAAGACCACCCTGCTGCAAATCGTGGGAACGCTCGAAAAGCCCGATGCCGGACAGATTCTCATCGACGGCCGGGCGGTTTTCGATTTGCGCGAAAAGGAACTGTCGGCCTTCCGTAACCGCCACATCGGTTTTGTCTTCCAGTTTCACCAGCTGTTGCCCGAGTTTACCGCCCTCGAAAATGTCATGATACCCGCCCTGATTGCCCGCGAAAACCGCACCGAAGCCCGCCGGCGGGCTGCCGGCCTGCTCGATTTCCTGGGGCTGGGCGACCGCATGTCGCACAAGCCGGCGCAGCTTTCGGGGGGCGAGAAGCAGCGTGTCGCCGTGGCCC
Organism: Candidatus Caccoplasma merdavium; assembly: GCA_018715595.1. NCBI lineage: Bacteria > Pseudomonadati > Bacteroidota > Bacteroidia > Bacteroidales > Bacteroidaceae > Candidatus Caccoplasma > Candidatus Caccoplasma merdavium. Next base: position 26,642 of record DVLI01000006.1, read on the forward strand.
GCGCGCTGGTGAACCGTCCCGACGTTGTCCTTGCCGACGAGCCGTCGGGCAGTCTCGACACCCAGAACAAGACCGAGTTGCACAACCTCTTCTTCGACCTGCGCCGGGAGTTTGGCCACACGTTCCTCATCGTCACCCACGATGAGACCCTGGCGCGCCTTTCCGACCGCATGATAGAGCTTTGCGACGGCCGCATCGTGGCTCAAACCTCAAATCCCGAAGCCCGATGAAATTTTCTTTTCTCCTCCTGTTCGGCGTCATGCTGTCGCTGTTCTGTACCGCCTGCGACCACGGGGAGGAGGGGCTCGACCTCACCCATTTCCGATATGACCTGGTGACTTGCCGGCACGACGATGGCCAACTCCTCTTCCTGCGCGACGATACGGTGTTGCTCTGTCCGCGGGAGGCTCTTGCGGCCGACCTCATGCCCATCGACGAGCGGGTGCTCATCGGCTATTCTCCCGTGGGTGAAATCACCGACCGCCGGCTCGACATCGACTTGCAGACCTCCATCGCCCCCGTGACGGGAGGAAAAATCGAGGAGCTCTCCCGGGAAGCCGTGGAGACTTTGGCCGACGACCCCATCTATCTCACCTCGGTATGGTGCAGCGGAGGCTATGTCAATGTGCGTTACATGATAGAGTATCACGACCTCTCACACAGTCTCGCGATGGTCGCCCTCCTGCCTCGCGTCGGGGGCGATACCCTCGACTTGCAACTGCTCCACGACACCCGGGGCGACGCCCCGGGATACTACGCCTCGGGCTACGCCTCCTACCTGTTGCCGAGGCCGCTCTCTCCCGTGGTGCGTGTGCGCATCAATACCTCCAACCTCGGAGGAAGCCGGCAGTTTGTATTAAGGAACGAATAATAAAATCACACATACAATGGAAAAGAAAGAATTGCAGATAGAACTCACCCCCGAAGTCGCCGAAGGCATCTATGCCAATCTGGCGGTCATCAGCCACTCTTCCTCGGAGTTTGTCGCCGATTTCATACGCATACTCCCCGGCATGCCCAAAGCCCACGTCAAAGCGCGCATCGTGCTCACGCCCGAGCATGCCAAACGCCTGCTCTTCGCCCTCGAAGACAATATCGTGAAATATGAAAAGCAGTTCGGCAAAATCAATGTCGAGACGCCGCCCGCCACACCCTTTATCGTTCCCGGCGGCGAGGCATGAGGCCATTTCCTGCCGAGGCGACCGGCCCCGGGAACCCGTGTGCCCGATTTTTGCCGGCCGTGTTTTGATTCTTTGTCGAGAATGACTACATTTGTATTTTAAACCCGTAGTACAATGGAACAAAAACTCACCATTTATAACACCCTCTCCCGCCGCAAGGAAGAGTTTGTCCCCCTCAATCCGCCTTATGTGGGCATGTATGTTTGCGGTCCCACGGTCTATGGCGATGCCCATTTGGGACATGCCCGTCCCTCCATCACCTTCGACCTGGTGTTTCGCTACCTGAAACATCTCGGCTACAAGGTGCGTTATGTGCGCAACATCACCGATGTGGGACACCTCGAAAACGATGCCGACGAGGGAGAAGACAAAATCGCCAAGAAAGCCCGTCTCGAACAGCTCGAACCCATGGAGGTCGTGCAGTATTACCTCAACCGCTACCACAAGGCCGTCGAAGCGCTCAACGTGTTGCCCCCCAGCATCGAGCCCCATGCCTCGGGTCACATCATCGAGCAGATAGAGTACATCAAGAAGATTCTCGACCACGGCTATGCCTACGAGAGCGAAGGGTCGGTCTACTTCGACGTGGCCAAATACAACAAGGACCATCATTACGGCAAACTCTCGGGACGCAACATCGACGAGCTGCTGGGAACCACCCGTGAGCTCGACGGGCAGAGCGAGAAACACAACACCTTCGACTTCGCCCTTTGGAAGAAAGCCGCCCCCGAACACATCATGCGCTGGCCCTCGCCGTGGAGCGACGGATTCCCCGGCTGGCACCTCGAATGCTCGACCATGAGCACCAAGTACCTCGGAGAGACGTTCGACATACACGGTGGCGGCATGGACCTGCTCTTCCCCCACCACGAGTGCGAGATAGCCCAGTCGGTCGCCGCACAGGGGCACGAAACGGTGCGTTACTGGCTGCACAACAACATGATTACCATCAACGGGAAGAAGATGGGCAAGTCGCTCGGCAACTTCATCACCCTCGATGAGTTCTTCACCGGCAACCACCCGTTGCTCACCCAGGCTTATGCCCCGATGACGATACGTTTCTTTATCCTGCAAGCCCAATACCGCAGCACGCTCGATTTCAGCAACGAGGCCCTGCAAGCCGCCGAGAAGGGCTGGTCCCGCTTGGCCGAGGGGTGGCGCAACTTGGGCAAAATCGTGCCTTCGGCCGAGACCACGGCCGAGGTCAAGGGGCTGCGCGAGCGTTGCTACGAGGCCATGAACGACGACCTCAATACCCCCATCGTCATCTCGCACCTCTTCGATGCCGTGCGTGCCATCAACACCATACTCTCGGGCCATGCCACCATCAGCGAGGCCGACTTGGAAGAGTTGCGCAGCACCTATTCGACTTTCCTCTTCGACATTCTCGGCATGCGTCTCGACGAGACCGAGAGCGGAGCTTCGACCGAACCTTTTGAAAAGGCCGTCGACCTGCTGCTCGAAGTGCGCCGCGAAGCCAAGAGCCGCAAGGACTGGGCCACTTCCGACCTTATCCGCGACCGTCTCGGTGCCATCGGTTTCGAGATAAAAGATACCAAGGAAGGTACCGAATGGAAGTTGAAATAAACGCTGTCTCATTATCTCGCACAACGCCGGTCACACAAGGGGGCTCCCGTGGCCGGCGTTTGCCGTTTTTTTTGTAATCCGCATTATGGCGCAATGGAATCCGTGGCACGGTTGCCACAAGATAAGCGAAGGGTGCCGCCACTGTTACGTCTACCGCATCGACAGCCGGCATGGCCGCGACAGTTCGCAGGTGAGCCTTACCCGCGACTACGACCTGCCTGTGCGCCGCCAGCGCGACGGTCGGTACAAAATCCCGTCGGGTGAGACGGTCTATACCTGTTTCTCGTCCGATTTCCTGCTCTCCGACGCCGACCCGTGGCGGCCCGAGGCGTGGGCGATGATAAGCCGTCGCCGCGACCTGCACTTTTTCATCGTCACCAAACGCATCGACCGCTTGCGCTCCTGTCTCCCGTCGGACTGGGGCGACGGCTATCCCCATGTCACCCTTTGTTGCACCGTCGAGAACCAGGACCGAGCCGACTATCGCCTTCCCTTTTACCTGGCCGCGCCGTTGGCCCGTCGCATCATCGTGTGCGAACCGCTTCTCGGCCCCGTCGACCTCTCGCCCTACCTTTCGCCGGCCGTCGACGAGGTGATTGCGGGCGGTGAGTCGGGGCCCGATGCCCGTCCCTGTCGCTATGAGTGGGTACTCGACCTGCGCCGCCAGTGTGTCGAGGCCGGTGTGGCGTTTGCCTTCAAGCAGACGGGGGCGAACTTCTACAAGGAGGGGCGGCACTACGCCGTGCCCCGGCTGTTGCAGCATGCCCAGGCCCGTAGGGCCGGCATCGACTTCACACCCCCCGGAGTCGCCCCGGCAGCGGGGCCGCCCTCGCTTTTTGGGTGAAAATTCTTGTTTTTGTCGCTAAAAATGCCGATATTGGGTCGTCCTCCTAAAACGACGATTATGAAAAACACATGCATGGCTCTCTTTCTTCTTCTGTTTCTCTCCATCGATTTGGCGGGGCAGGAAATCTATCCCTATCGCGATCGCGACGGGAAGTTCGGCTACAAGGAAAAGTCGGGAAAAATCGTGATTCCCGCCCAATATGACCGTGCCTTCAATTTCTCCGAAGGGCTTGCCGTCGTGGTCATCGACGGCATGGCAGGCTACATCGACCCGAAGGGGCGGCTCGAAATTGCTGCCGGCTTCGACATGGCCGGTTCTTTCTCCCAAGGTCTGGCCAGTGTGAAAATCGACGGCAAATGGGGGTTTATCGACAAGGCCGGCGAGCTGGTCATTCCCTGCCGGTATGACAATGTGTGGGCTTTCTCCAACGGCCAGGCCAAGGTGAAGGTGGCCGGAAAGTATGGTACCATCGACAAGTCGGGCCGTTATGTCATTCCTGCCCGCTTTGAGGCGTTGTGGTTCTTCTCCGAAGATTTGGCCCGCATAAAACTGAGCGGGAAATATGGCTACATCGACAAGAACGGCGACATTGTCATTCCCTGCCAGTATGACGAGGCTTGGGCTTTTGTCGACGGGCTGGCCCGCGTGAAGATGAACGGTCGCTGGGGTTATATCGACAATACCGGAAAATGGTTCTCGTCGAAAAGCGATGCGACCGAGTGGGTGCGACAGCAAGATGTGATGTATTGATACCGAGGGGCTGTGTGCGGAAGTGAATCTCCGACACGGCCCTTTTTCTTTGTGTCGGCATTGACCGGTGAGATGTTCTCGGCAAGAAAGGCCGGGGGGCGATGATGGGGCATGTATCCGGGAAAAATGATTGCCCTCCCTTTTTCCGCCGCTCCGAGGTTTGCGATTGAGGTGCCGTGCCCGCGGGTTTCTTACACGGCATATTTCCCGATGAACTCGATGAGGTTGCGGTTGCTCTTTTCGTTTATTGCCGTGTCGTCGCCCGCCTGGCTCAGATAGGGCGGCAGCTCCCCGCACACGTCGATGCCTACGATGGTGTCGTTGGCCATGATGATGTGCAGGAGCGATTCGAGTTGCGGCAGGGTCATCGAGCCTTGGTCCCAGTTGGTCGTGGCGAAGTGAGGCGACAACACGTCCTTGTCGACCGAGAGGTAGAGCGGCTCGTGAATGTGCCTTTCCGAGAAAAATTGCCACGCCTTTGCCGATTCGAGCGATTGCTCGCTGAAAAAAATCAACCGTTTGTCATATCCCTCGATTTCGTTTTTCAACGTTTCGTTGGCACCGATGATGCACACCTTTTGCAGGAGCGGGTTGGTGTCGAGCATGGTGCGCACCCAGCAGCCGCACGAGAGCAGTTCGTCGAAGAGGGTAGGCTGCATGTCGGGGTGATGGTCGAAAAGCACGAGGGAGAAGGGCTGGTCGATTTTGTCGGTCCACAACTTGGTTACATAGTGGTAGTCGCCCGAGTCGATGAGATGCAGTCCCTCGGGCGAAAACGGGGCGAGGAGCTCTTGCAGTTTCCCGTAGGATTCGGGGCTGCAATAGCAGTCGGTCCCTTGCAGGCCGGTGCAGTCGACCCATGAGGCAGGGTAGCGGCGCAGGAACGGTTGTGTTTCGTAGGCGTGGGTAAAATTGAGTATGACGAGCGAGCGTTTCATGGGAACAAAAAAACAGGCTCCCGCTTTTAAGCGGAAGCCTGTTCCGGTTGGTGTGTTATTTGATTTCGATTTGTTTCGACCGTTTTACCGGCTCTTCTTTCGGCAACTTGGGAAGGTCAATCGTCAAGACGCCGTCTTTTACCGAAGCCGATATTTTTTCTTTGTCGACATCGTCGGGGAGAACCATTGTCTGCTGGAATTTGCTGTATGAAAATTCGCGACGCAGGTAGTGACCGTTTTTCTTGTTTTCTTCTTTGTTCTCCGATTTCTTTTCCATCGTGATGGAGATGTTGCCATCTTCGTCGAGGTGTACGTTGAAATCGTCTTTTGTCATACCGGGGGCGGCTACTTCTACGGCATATCCGTTATCGTGTTCGACTACATTGATGGCCGGAGCGGTAGCGTTGGCTTTTTCCATCCATTCGGTATTGAAGAAATCATTGAAAATGTCGGGCAACCAACCTTGGTTTTTTCTCATCATGGGTACCATAATATAATCTCCTATAATTAATGTTTAACAATCGTTTTTGTGGTGACTCCGGCTCTTTTTGTGAACCGAAATCACCAACAGATATGCAAAGTCCGTGCCAAGGGAGAAAACGGGCGATTGTGGACAAAATGTCTTTATTATCAAATAGATAATGACAAAATTTCGCCTCCCGACTGTCAAAATTTCACGATTTTCCCCCGGCGTGCGGTGTCGGGTGCGTAACGAGCCGGGGCGACCTCCATCGAAGTCGCCCCGGCAAGTGTGTGGATTGGGTCTTTCGGTGTCCCTGACGGGGGAGGAGGGCTTTGTCAGCTGAATGATTCCTGTTGCAGGGGGCGGTCGCTTTCGAGGGTGATTTCGCCCACGAGCGACATGTTCATCAGGCGGCGCACCTCGTCGGTCGAGTAGCCGTGTCCCAGCAGGAACATGAGTTTGGTGACGGCGGCTTCGACCGTGCTGTCATAACCGCTGGTGACCCCGGCTTCGAGGAGCTGGCGTCCGTTTTCGTAGCGTTTCATGTCGACCGAGCCCGACGGGCATTGGGTGATGTTGATGATGACCAGGCCGCGCTGCGTTGCATCGCGTACGGCCTTGACAAACCATTCCCGTTGCGGGGCGTTGCCCGTGCCGAAGGTTTTCATCACGACGGCTTTCAGCCCTTCCATTTTCAGCACCTCGGTGACGATGCGTTCCTGTATGCCCGGGAAGAGGGTGAGCACGATGACGTTGGTATCGTAGAGGAAGTGCGGTTTGAGGGCCTTCTCGGGTGCCGGGGGCGGCAGTATGCGGCGGGTATAGTAGTTGATGTGCACGCCCACGTCGGCCAGATTGGGGTAGTTGTGGGAGCAGAAGGCGTTGAAGTTCTCGGCATTGACTTTGGTGGTGCGGTTGCCTCGCAGCAGCTGGTCTTGGAACAAGATGCACACCTCGGGCACCATGGGGCTGCCGTCGGGGCGTTTGGCCATGGCGATTTCGATGGCCGTGATGAGATTTTCCTTGCCGTCGGTGCGCAGCACGCCGATGGGGAGCTGGCTGCCGGTGAAGATGACCGGCTTGGCGAGGTTTTCGAGGGCGAAGCTCATGGCCGAGGCCGTGTAGGCCATCGTGTCGGAGCCATGCAGCACCACGAAACCGTCGAAGAGGTCGTAGTTGTCGTAGATGATGCGCGCCAGCTCGACCCACAGTTGCGGATCCATGTCGGACGAGTCGATGGGCGGATTGAACTGCACCGAGGAGATGTGGCATTGTATCTGTTTCAGCTCGGGAATGTGCTGCACGAGGTGGTCGAACGTGAAGCTCTCCAATGCTCCGGTTTCGGGGTTGCGTATCATGCCGATGGTGCCACCGGTGTAGATGAGCAGGACTGAGGGGAGTGAAGTCTCGGTCGTCATGGCTGTCAAAAGGATAGGGTTGAATTTTGCTACAAAAATAGCCAAAATTCACCGGTATCCTCTCTTATTGACTGTGTTTTTGTAAAGAGAACCCGGTTTTTTCGGTTGTTTTGTCTATTTATTCCCACTCTACCCGTAAAAAGTTGAGTTGCGTGGCGCCGCCGTCGACCGTCCCGGTATGTTGCACGCCGACCCCGCCGAAATCGTTCGGCTCTATTTCCGTCTCCATTTCGACCGAGAGTTTCACCTCGGGGCGTCCCGGCAGGACATAGTATGTCGCATCGGTGTGGGCCGTGGCGCGCAGCCGCTGCCCCGTTGCTTCGAGGGTGATGCGGCAAGGTGTCCTGAAACACGACGAGGTGACCGGCTCGCCGATGGGTGTTACCGTGCCGTGGTCATATTTGACGAAGAGGAAATCAATGGCGTCGCCATATTTCGTGGTGCGTATCAGCCGTAGGGCATATCCCGAGAGCGTGGTGTGGTCGAACTTGATAAACAGGTCGAGATACTGCTGCCGCGCACTGGCAAAGCCTTGTCCGGCCGTCTTGGCCGGTGACGCGACAAGCTCTACCTTCATGTCGCCGAAGCGGTCGCCCACGGGTGTGTACCGTAGGCGGGCTCCCACGCGGCTTTGCACCAGACCCCGACCCTCACGGGCACCGTTTACGCCGTGGCCGTAATACCAATGGTCTTGGGAGTTATCGACCGTCCAGTCATAATCTTGGGTATCGGCCGGCTTGTACCCGTCGAGCGTCCAGAATCCCGGAAGCAACCTCAACTGCTGCGTCGTGGGCAGGGTCGAAAAGTCGGTGGTGAGCGACGATGCGTCGTCGGTTATCCTTCTCGACTTGACGGGCCCGTATATGACCCGGTATTCCTCCCCCGCTTTGCAGCGGATATTCCGGGGTGTGACGGCGGCCATCAGATAGCAGCCCTTGTCTCCGGCCGAAAGGCGGTAGGAGCAGAGCGGCTTGCCCAGGTTCGACGCCGCCACGGGAATGGCGTTGCGGCCCGACTTGTCGGAGCATCGGTACCACGTCACCGACGACAAATCTTCCCGTTCGGAGTCGAGGGTATAATGCAGGTGCAATGTCCCGTTTTCATATGCGATGCGGGGCTTGTCGACAAAAGCGGGAGCGGGGAGCGTGCGGGGGCGGGCATGGACGATGGCGGCCGCACAAAGACCTTCGGGCGTGGACGCTGTCACGGCCACTTCCCGCACTTCGTCGCGGTCGTGTATCGACTCGACCCGGCAGCTGCCCTTGTCGGGCGACGGTGTGATGCGCACATAGGCCGAGTCTTCGGGCGAAAGGCTCCAAGAGAGCTGTCCGATGGCCCGGGGCTTGCAACCCGGCCGGGCGGCCGTCGCAGCCAGGGTGATGCCTTCCTGTCCCGTTTCGATGGTTTCACGGGTCGGTGCTATCCACATCTTCGTGGGAATGTCGGTCAGGTCGCGTTGCAGCCGTTTCCCGACGGCGACAATCTGTTCCCGGGTGTGGCAGGGGTCCCAATCGTCGTCGCCCCGCAGGAGGTTATATAGGTTATATATCGTGTCTCCCCCCACGACGATGCGGTAGGCATCGAGCAGCGGTTTCCCGGTGAGGTCGATGCTCGTTTCGGGGGAGTTGCTTCCCATGGGACAGGGGCTGCCGTTGAAACGGAGCCCGGCATGGTAGTAGCGCTCTTCGCGCAGGGGAAAGTCGCGCCAGTTGCAATCTCTGACATGCTCGCCGTGTATGTGGGTGTCGATGGCGGCAACCGGCCCTCTTGACTTGACGAAGTATTGCGTGCCCCGGCTCATCGAGGTTATGTCGCAGTGGAGAAACACGGCACCGTTCCCCTCGGTATGTCCGAAAGGCCGCGGGGCATAAAATTCGAGCGTGCAGTCCTTATACACGCCCGTCCCGCACAGGGCGTCGTCGGTGCACTCCATGTGGCACCCGAGAAACAGGGCGCGCTTGGCACCGGCGAAATTGCACAGGTTGAGCCGGCTGATGAAGCGGACATTCCGGCAGAACACGCGGTCGCTGTTGCAGATGGCCAGTTGTGCCTGCACGATGGCGCTGCCGCGTCGGGGGCGGTTCAGCTCGGGGCGGAGCGGATAGTCGAGGTCGACGTTGCAGTAGTTTCCCAGGGTGAGATTCTCGCAGGTTACCTCGTCGCTGTCGAAATAGAAGAGCGTGAAATTGCCTACCGCTCCCATCGTCTGCCCCCGGTTGCCCGCCAAGACCACTTTCGACGGGTCGTCGGTGAGCCCTTTGAGATGAAGGCCGTCGCAATGTACGATAAGGCCATAGGGCGTGCTGCCCTGCTGCGGCCGGCGCACCGACGGGTCGTCGGGGTCGTCGACCCAGTACACCCACGGGGCGAAATAGAGTTTCATGGGGTCGTCGGCCGTTCCGGGAGTCAGGTGACCGACGGCCTCTTGCACCGAGGTGTAGACGTAGCGACAGACACGGCTTATGGTGTCGGGCAGCGAGCCGTCGATAAAGAAGGTCTTTGGGCCGAGCGTGATGGTGTCGGTGTGGTAGATGACGGTCTTGCCGTCGAAATATATGGGGTCGTCGGGGTCGGTGGCTTGGTAGGGATACTGTGCCGACAGGGTGGCTGCACACAAGAGTGCCGATAAAAGAAGGCGTGTTTTTTTCATGATTCCCGGATAAATACATTCAAAGATAGGGATAAAATTCATCATAATCCCTTCATTCTGAAAAAACGAAACGAAAAAGACCTTTATGCCGACGCTTTTTGCTACATTTGCACAAAATCGCGATAATATGTCTACACTTCTTTCCCGTCTCGAACAGGTGCGGGTGGCTTCGCGCCGGCTCAACCTGTTCGATGAGGAGCGCATCAATGCCGTACTGCTCGATGTCGCCGATGCAACCGATGCCCGGGCCGAACACATCTTGTCGGAGAATGCCCGCGACCTTGCCCTCATGGACAAGAACAACCCCAAGTATGACCGTTTGCAGCTGACCCGGCAGCGACTGGCCGACATCACCTCGGACATGCGCCGCGTGGCCGGCTTGCCCTCGCCGCTGGAACGGGTGCTCGCCGAGTGGGAGCGTCCCAACGGCATGGCCATTCGCAAGGTGTCGGTACCGTTCGGCGTGATAGGAATTATCTACGAGGCGCGTCCCAACGTGACCTTCGATGTCTTCTCGCTCTGCTTCAAGGCCGGCAGTGCCTGCGTGCTCAAAGGCGGGAGCGACGCCCACTTCTCCAACACCGCGATTGTCGAGGTTATCAACAGTGTGTTGGTAAAACATGGAATCGACTCGAACACAGTGGTTTTACTTCCCAATGACCGCGAGGTTATCAACGAGTTGTTGACAGCCTCGGGCTATGTCGACCTCATCATTCCCCGGGGCAGCAAGGGGCTCATCGACTTTGTGCGGCAAAATGCCAAGGTGCCGGTCATCGAGACCGGGGCCGGTGTGTGCCACACCTATTTCGACCGCGCCGGCGACCTCGAAAAGGGGCGCGACATCGTGTTCAACGCCAAGACCCGCCGCGTGTCGGTGTGCAACGCCCTCGACTGCCTCATCGTGCACCGCGAGCGGCTCGCCGACCTGCCCGCCCTCTGCGCTCCGCTGGCCGGGAAAAATGTCACCATCTATGCCGACGGGCCGGCTCTTGCCGCCCTGCAAGGAGCCTATCCCGAGGCGTTGTTGCGGCCGGCCGACGACCATAGCTTCGGCACCGAGTTCCTCGACTACAAGATGGCCCTGAAAACCGTCGATTCGCTCGACGGCGCCCTCCAACACATCGCCTGCTACTCCTCGCAGCACAGCGAGTGCATCGTGAGCGAAGATACCGGTGCCTGCGCCCGCTTCACCCGCGAGGTCGATGCCGCCTGCGTCTACACCAACGTGTCGACCGCCTTTACCGACGGCGGCCAGTTCGGCTTCGGTGCCGAGATAGGCATCAGCACCCAGAAGCTCCACGCCCGCGGGCCCATGGCTCTGCCCGAGCTTACCAGCTACAAATATATTGTTACCGGAAACGGACAAGTGCGAAAATAACAAAAAAACATTCCGATATGAGACATTTCACTTCTGTCAAAGACCTGGGCGACCTGAACGCCGCCCTGCAAGAGGCTTTCGCCGTGAAGGCCGACCGTTTTGCCTACCAGCATCTGGGAAAGAACAAGACGCTCATCATGATTTTCTTCAATTCGAGCCTGCGCACCCGCCTCAGTACCCAGAAGGCGGCCATGAACCTCGGCATGAACGTCATCGTGCTCGACATCAACCAGGGCGCCTGGAAGCTCGAAACCGAACGCGGCGTCATCATGGACGGCGACAAGACCGAGCACCTGCTCGAAGCCATTCCCGTCATCGGCTGCTACTGCGACGTCATCGGCGTGCGCTCCTTTGCCCGTTTTGAAAACAAGGCCGATGATTACGAAGAGAAAATCATCTCGCAGTTTATCCAGTACTCGGGACGCCCCGTGTTCAGCATGGAGGCGGCCACCCGTCACCCGCTGCAAAGTTTTGCCGACCTCATCACCATCGAGGAGTACAAGAAGACCCCGCGTCCCAAGGTCGTGCTCACCTGGGCTCCTCACCCCAAGGCGCTGCCGCAGGCCGTGGCCAACTCGTTTGCCGAGTGGATAAACGAGACCGACTATGACTTTGTCATCACCCACCCCGAAGGCTATGAGCTCGACCCCCGCTTCGTGGGAAAAGCCCGCGTGGAGTATGACCAGCGCAAGGCTTTCGAGGGCGCCGACTTCATCTATGCCAAGAACTGGTCGGCCTATACCGACCCCAACTACGGCAAGGTCATCAACACCGACCGCTCCTGGACCGTCGACGCCGAGAAGATGGCGCTGACCAACAACGCCTACTTCATGCACTGCCTGCCCGTGCGCCGCAACATGATTGTGACCGACGAGGTCATCGAGAGCCCGCAGTCGATTGTCATTCCCGAAGCCGCCAACCGCGAAATCTCGGCGCAGGTCGTCCTGAAAAAGATTCTCGAAAGCCTTTGACCCGCGACACCGCTTCGCATTTCGCCCGAAAAGTCGTACCTTTGCCCGCTCCCGACCAGGCTGTCGCCTGCCGGGGCGGGAGAGTGTAAAATCCTAAACAAGAAATTATGAAAGTCGAAAATCAAATAGCACAAGCCCTCTCGGCTGCCCTCGAAACCCTGTATGGGACGAAGGTAGCCCCCGAAGCCCTGGGCTTGCAGAAGACCAAAAAAGAGTTTGAAGGCAACCTCACGCTGGTGGTCTTCCCCTTCCTCAAAGCCTCGCACAAGTCGCCCGAGGCAACGGCCACCGAGATAGGCGAGTACATCAAGGCCCAACACCCCGAGCTGGTCGCCTCGTACAATGTGGTGAAGGGATTTCTCAACCTGGTCATCGCCCCGGCCTGCTGGGTGAGCCAGCTCAACGCCATCGCCGCCGCACCCCATTACGGTGTGCGCGAAGTGGCTCCCGATGCTCCGCTGGTGATGATCGAGTACTCCTCGCCCAATACCAACAAACCCCTGCACCTGGGCCATGTGCGCAACAACCTGCTGGGATACAGCCTGGCCTGCATCATGCAGGCTTGCGGCAACCGGGTGGTGAAGACCAACATCGTCAACGACCGCGGTATCCACATCTGCAAGTCGATGCTGGCGTGGGAGAAGTGGGGCGAGGGTGTCACCCCCGAAAAGGCCGGCAAGAAGGGCGACCACCTCATCGGCGACTTCTATGTGCTCTTTGACAAGCACTACAAGCAGGAGTTGGCCGAGTTGCAGGCACAAGGCATGACCAAGGAGGAGGCCGAAGCCGCTTCGCCCCTCATGGCCGAGGCGCGCGAGATGTTGCGCAAGTGGGAGGCCGGCGATGCCGAGGTGCGCCGCGTGTGGGAGATGATGAACAGTTGGGTCTATGCCGGATTTGACGAGACCTACCGCCGTCTCGGTGTCGACTTCGACAAAATCTATTACGAGTCGCAGACCTACCTCGAAGGCAAGGAGAAGGTGCTCGAAGGGCTCGAAAAGGGCGTGCTCTTCCGCAAGGACGACGGTTCGGTGTGGGCCGACCTCACCGACGAGGGGCTCGACCAGAAACTCCTGCTCCGGGCCGACGGCACGTCGGTGTATATGACACAGGACATCGGCACGGCCAAGCTGCGTTTCCGCGACTATCCCATCGACCGCATGATTTATGTCGTGGGCAATGAGCAGAACTACCACTTCCAGGTGCTCTCGATACTCCTCGACCGTCTCGGCTTCAAGTGGGGCCGCGACCTTGTGCACTTCTCCTACGGCATGGTGGAGCTGCCCGAGGGCAAGATGAAGTCGCGCGAAGGTACGGTGGTCGACGCCGACGACCTCATCGAAGAGATGGTGAATACCGCCCGTGAAACATCGGCCGAGCTGGGCAAGCTCGACGGCTGCACGCCCGAAGAGGCCGACGCCGTGTCGACCATGGTGGGACTGGGTGCTCTCAAATATTTTATCTTGAAGGTCGACCCCCGCAAGAACATGACCTTCAACCCCAAGGAGTCTATCGACTTCAACGGCAACACGGGGCCCTTTATCCAGTACACCCACGCCCGCATCTGCTCGGTGCTACGCAAGGCGGCCGATGAGGGAATCGCCGTTCCTGCCGAGGCTTCGGCACATATCACCCTGTCGGACAAGGAGATTTCGCTCGTTCAGAACCTGGCGGCCTTCCCCGATGTGGTGGCCGAGGCCGGCAAGCAATACAGCCCCGCCCTTATCGCCAACTACACCTACGACCTGGTGAAAGAGTATAACCAGTTCTACCACGACTTCTCGATTCTGCGCGAGAGCGATGCCGAGGTCAAAGCCTTCCGCCTGCTGCTCTCGGCACAGGTGGCACGGGTCGTGCGCACGGCCATGTCGCTGCTGGGCATTCAGGTGCCCGACCGCATGTAAAAACAGCCATTCGGTATAATTTCTGAAAACTCCGCCTCAACGAGGCGGAGTTTTTTTTTTGTGCCGGCCGCGCTCCTTGTGTTGAAAATTCGTAAGTTTGTCACACGTTAACCTTTTTCCTATCACGACCATGAAACACCTGCGCATAGCCACATTTGTTTTCCCCCTTCTGATGGCAGGAGCCGTGGCACACGCCACCCCTTCGCCCACGATGGCACCCGACACGCTGCTGCTGCCCGAGACACTGGCCTTACCCCCTCTGCCCGATACCCTTCCGGCTGCCTCGGTACCCCTCGGCGACAGTCGTGATTATGCCGAGGTGAAGAGCGATTTCCCCATGTGGAGTGGCCCTTTCGGCCCGACGTGGGACAGCATCAGCGCCCCCTATCCCGATGAGGTGGCGTGGTTGCGGCAGGCCAAGTTCGGCTTTTGGGTGCACTTCGGCCCCCAGGCGGTGGGAGAGTGCGGCGACTGGTATGCCCGCCGGCTCTATCAACGCGATTATCCCGCCTACAAGGCCCATCTCGAAAAATACGGCCACCCCTCGCAGGTGGGCTACAAAGATGTGCTGCGCACCTGGAATCCCGAACATCTCGACCCCGAAGCCTATACCCGACTCTTCTACGAGGCCGGAGCCCGTTACCTCTTTATCTTGGGAGTGCATCACGACAACTATGACTTGTGGAACTCGCGTTACCAGCCGTGGAACGCGGTCAACATCGGTCCGCACCGCGACCTGCTGGGTGAGTGGGCCGCTGCCATTCGGGCTCAGGGCATGCACTTCGGCATCACCTTCCATCACGAGTACACCTGGTGGTGGTGGCAGACGGCTTTTGAGTGCGACTCTACCGGCCCCTATGCCGGTGTTCCCTACGACGGACGCCTCGTCTACGAGAGTGCCGAGGGCCGGTGGTGGGAACCCTATCCCCTGCAATGGCTTTACGGGATAAACCTGCGGGAGTACAAGACGATGGACGAGTTTGTGAACCGTCCCGAAGAGGGCATCTTCACCCGCCATCAGGACTATGCCCGCTGGTACACCACGCAATGGGCCCTGCGCATCGAAGACGCCATCGAGAAGTACGACCCCGACTTTATCTACACCGACGGCAACACCCTGCAACCCTTTTGCGGCATACGCACCGGTACCGGCACCAAGAGCGATGCCGCCCAGCGGGTCATCGCCTCGTACTACAACCGGGCGTTGAAGAAGCACGGCGAGGTCGACGTGTTCAGCATCGTCAAGTTCCACCCGGCCGGTCGCCGCGGTATCGTGACGACCTTTGAAAACACCGTTCCCAAGGACATCAAACGCGACCAGATGTGGATAGGCGAGGCTCCCGTGGGCGACTGGTTCTATGCCGAGGGCATCGACTACAACGCCGTGTCGGTGGTGCGCTACTTGCTCGAATGTGTGTCGCGCGACGGGAATTGCGCCGTGAACATACCCATACGCCCCGACGGTTCGCTCGACTCGGCCTGCGTCGACATGTTGCATGAGATAGGAGCCTGGGTGCGGGTCAATGCCGCCGGTATCTACGGCAGCCGGGCGTGGCGCGTGTGGGGTGAGTCGTCGCTGACCCCGGCCACGATGACGCCCCGTGGCAAACTCGGACGCCGCCAGGCCGAAGTGCCTTTCACGACGGGCGATTTCCGCTTCACCCTCGGAGCCGACAGCGCCGTCTATGCCTATTGCATGCAGGTGCCCCGAGCCGGTGAGACGCTTGTCATACGCTCTCTTTCCCGCGAAGCGGCACGAGTTACCGCAGTCACCCTCTTGGGCAGCGATGCCCCCGTGGAGTGGCGGCAGACGCGCGACGCGCTCATTCTCCGTTGCCCCGCCGAGGTCGGGCGGTGCCGCATTACCGCCACCTTCCGTGTCGAGGTCGCTCGGTAAAGCAACACCCGGAAAGAAACAAGAACGGCAACAATCCTCAGGATTGTTGCCGTTCTTGTAAAAGTGAAGTTCCCCTCTATCGCGCGAAGTAGTTGTCGAGAATTTCTTGGGCGGCGGTGAAGGGGCTCTCTTCGCCCACGAGCACGCGACGTTCTTTCTCGGCCAGTTGGCTGGCGATGGCGGGATTCTGGTAGAAGTGGGCCCGCAGTTGTTCGTCGATGGTCTCGGTGAGCCAGTAGCGCGACTGTTCGCGGCGGCGGCGGTCGAAGTAGCCGTTTTCTTTGACAAAGGCCACATAGTCGTCGATCATTTTCCACACCTCGTCGATGCCTATCCCGTAATAGCCCGAGTAGGTGAGCACCTGCGGTTCCCAGCCCGACGGGGTGGGCGGGAAGAGGTGCAGGGCGTTGCGGAAGTGCGCCTGTGCCAGTTGGGCTTTCTCGATGTTGTTGCCGTCGGCCTTGTTGATGACGATGCCGTCGGCCATCTCCATGATGCCCCGTTTGATGCCTTGCAGTTCGTCGCCCGTGCCGGCCAGCTGGATAAGGAGGAAGAAGTCGACCATCGAGTGTACGGCGGTCTCGGACTGTCCCACGCCCACGGTCTCGACGAAGATGGTGTCGAAGCCGGCGGCTTCGCACAGGATAATGGTCTCGCGGGTCTTACGGGCCACGCCGCCCAGCGAGCCGGCCGACGGCGAGGGACGTATGAAGGCGTTTTTCTCCTGCGAAAGGCGTTCCATGCGGGTCTTGTCGCCGAGAATGCTCCCTTTCGACCGTTCGCTGCTGGGGTCGATGGCCAGCACGGCCAGTTTGCTGCCCCGGCTCAGCACATGCAGCCCGAAGGCGTCGATCGACGTGCTCTTTCCCGAGCCCGGCACGCCGGTGATGCCGATGCGCACCGATTGCCCGGCGTAGGGCAGACAGCCGGTGATGACCTCCTGCGCGATGGCCTGGTGCTCGGGCAGTTGGCTCTCGACCAGCGTGACGGCCTGGCTCAGCACGGTGATGTTGCCTTGGCGTATCCCTTCGATGTATTCGGCGGCGGTGTATTCGCGGCGGCGGTGTTGCAGTTTCTGTGCCAGGTAGGGGTTTATCGACGGCGGTTGGCTGATGCCTTGGTTCACCGAAAGTCCGGCATATTCGCGGTTGTTCTCGATATGTTTCATGGGAAGTGGATAAGGGAGGTTTTTTCGGGGAAGACGGTATGTCGTGACGAGATTATTTCGTGACGGTGCGGGTGCGCAGCTCGCCCGGTTGGTAGTCGCGGGTCGAGGGCTCGACGCCGTTGTTGCCGTTGTCGGGAATCACCACGCCTTTTATTTGCAGGGTGGTGCGGTCGGGCTTGGTGTTGGAGTAGACAAAGATGTACTTGGTAAACTCTCCCGGACGGTGGCGGGTGCGGTATTCGACGGTCATCTCGGCCGTGTCGCCGGGGGCGATGGGGTGTTCGGGATAGGATGGTACCGTGCAGCCGCACGAGGCTTGCGCGCGGAGTATCACGAGCGGGATTTTCCCTTCGTTGACGAAGCGGAAAGTGCAGGTGGCGTTGCCGTCTTTCTCGTAGAGGGTGCCGAAGTCGTGGGTTACTTTGTCGAACGATATTTTCGTCAGTTTGCGGGCGGCCTGCATCGGCAGCAGGGCGATGAGGAGCAGCCCGACGATGAGAATCGATTTGCGGGTCATGGCGATAGAGGTTGATAATAGGTTTGTAATCAGGTATAACCCTTCGTGAGAGGGGAAAATCCTGCTTTTACAAAAATACGATTTTCTTCTCATTGTTGTCACATGCGTCACGCTTTTTTCGATAACGTCCGAATCTTTAAGGATTTTTGGGGGAGAAAGGCGGGGGTATGGATATATACTCTTTTTTGCGTGTGTGCGGGCAATCGTTTATCTTTGCGTGCGGCTGTTGTCGGCAAATGAGAGGCGCCTCTCTGTCGCGGGGTTTTCGTGCCTTGTGTTGCCGGGGCGGCCGGAAATTTTTTATCCGAATTTTTTACACCAATCTTTTACACTAATCCTACTGCCTGTATGGAACAACCTGTCGACCTGTCGCCGCTCGATTTTTACAACAGAAAACTGCAAGAATATACCGTCGCTCTGGCCGGGCTCTCCCGTCGCATACGCCGGGTGAGCTTTGCGCGGGTGGCTCTGGCTCTCCTGTTTATTGCCTGGCTGGCGTGGGGGCGCGGCTGGTGCCCCGGGCCCGTGGTGTGGTCGGTGGCCATTGCCCTCGTGGTGGCCTTCCTGGCGCTGGTCAAGGTGCATGGCCGCCTCTTTGCCCGCAAAGCCTACGTCGAGGCGGCGATGGAGATTTGCCGGCGGGAGTCCCGATTGTCGCGGTACGACTTCTCGGGTTGCGACGGGGGTGTCGAGTTTTTCGATGCCGCGCATGATTTTACGGCCGACCTCGACATCTTCGGCGAGAAATCGCTCTTTGCCTATATCGACCGCACGGCCACCGAGGCCGGCCGTCACCGCTTGGCCGACCGGTTGCGTCGTCCGCTCTCCGATGTGGCGTCGATAATCCGCCGCCAGGAGGCGGTGCGTGAACTGGCCGCCCTGCCCGACCTGCGGCTGCATTTTGCCGCCACCGGCAAGGTCTCGGGCGGGAAGCGGGGCGACGTCTCCATGGCCGGAGATGCCCTTTCGACCGCTGTCTTTCCCCGTCGCAAGGGGGTTGTGCCGGCCATGAAGATACTTCCGTTTGTCTACCTTGCCCTGGCTCTCTCGTCGGGGGTGTGGCCTGTTGCCGCGTCGCTCATAGGGTTGCTCTTTGCGCTGTGTCTGGTGGCTGCGCTGGTTGCCGCCAAACGGGTTTCGCAGGCGCAGGAGCGGATCGAATCGGGCCTGCGTGCCTTGGCCAAATATGCTCCGCTCATCGAGACTCTCGAATCGGCTTCGTTTTCGGCTCCGGAACTGCGTGCGGTAACCGACGCCTTTTCTGCGGCTCCGGGCGAGAAAGCTTCGGCGGCCTTGCGTCACCTGCATCGCCTGATGGACGATCTCAACCAGCGCAACAATGCGTTGGTGTTTCTCTTGCTCAATGGTTTTCTGTTGTGGGATTTCAGGCAACTGGCGGCTCTCGACGCCTGGGTGCGACGGCATGGCGGTGCGGTGACGCGCTGGTTCGATGCCTTGGCCGAGTTTGATGCCCTGTCTTCACTGGCGGCTTTTGCCTACAATCACCCCGGGTATGTCTACCCTGAGGCGGTCGATAGCGAATGCCCGGTGTATGTGGCCGAGGCGTTGGGACACCCGCTCATCGACCCTGCGCGTTGTGTCTGCAATCCTGTGCAGTTGCCGGCACGACCTTCGTTCTTGATTGTCACCGGCGCGAACATGGCCGGGAAGAGTACCTACCTGCGGGCCATCGGGGTCAATTTCGTGTTGGCTTCACTCGGTGTGCCGGTGTGTGCCGCGTCGATGACGTTCACGCCCTGCACGCTCTTTACGGGGTTGCACACGACCGACTCGCTGGCCGGCAACGAGTCTTATTTCTTTGCCGAGCTGAAACGGTTGCGGCAAGTGGTGTTGCGACAACGGGCCGGTGAGAGATGTTTGGTGATTCTCGACGAGATACTCAAAGGTACCAACTCGGTCGACAAGCAGACGGGCTCACTCTCCCTCGTCCGCCAACTGGTCTCGCTGGGAACCGTGGGGGTGGCGGCCACGCACGACCTGGTGCTGGGCTCGCTCGCCGATGAATATCCCGGTGTGGTGCGGGCCGTCTGTTTCGAGTCGGAAATCGTCGACGACACGTTGCACTTCGATTACCGTCTGCGTCCCGGCGTGGCACGCCACATGAATGCCTGTTTCCTCATGGAGCAGATGGACATCATTCCCCGCGACGGGGAGAAAGACAACGCCTCGTCTATCGGTTGAGCAGAATGACTTGTGCCCGGCTGTTGTCCATGCCCGTCATCGTGCGGCCTATGTTGGCGCCGATGAAGGTGGGGTCGCAGATGAGGTATCGTTTGTCGCCGATGACGAAGTAATCGCCCGGAATTTCTTCGTTGAACCGTACCGCGGCGGCCAGGTGACCCGGGTAGTAGACGAGTGCCGTTTCGAGACCCATCACATCGCGTATGATGCGGGTGAAGAGAATGGCCCGGTCTTCGCAATCGCTGTAAGGATAGTAGAGGGTTTCGTCGGCGGCGAAGATGCGGTCGCCGCCCCACACCTTGTCGTCGTATTCATAAACGAAGGCCGTCTGCACGAAATTGATAATCATGTTGGCCGCTTCCTCTTCGCTCTTCCCGGCGATGGCCTGCCGCAGGGCGGGGTAGAGGCGTTCGCGATTTTCGGGACTGAGCGGAATGTCGGCGAAAATCGTCCATTTGGTGTTTTCGTCGTTGTCGATGGCCGACGACGGATAGTCGGACAGGAAATCCATCAGATTCTTGTTGGTCGAGACGCTGGCGCTCACTTCGGGGAAGCGTTTGGCGGTGAGGGTGCGCTCGGCCGAGCTCTCCACGGCGAAGCGGGGGGTCTCGTTCATGGCCAGGTTCAGGGCGCAGTCGTTGGGGAATTTGCGGTCGAAGATGTGCATCGTGTTGCCCTCATACGGTTGCAGGAGGTAGAACCGCACGTTGTCGAGCCGGAAGAAGCGTTTCCCGTAGATGGTGTAGTCGCTGGCCACGAGCATGTAGAGGTGGTTGTCGTTGCCGCGGGCGAGGCGGGTGCGGTAGCCCGACTGGTTGAGGATAAACATCTGCAACAGGGTCGATTCGTCGCTGCCCGGGCGCAGGAATGAGTCGCCCACGACCTTGGCCATTTTCAGATATGCCCAGTCGCACAGGTTGAGCTCGGCTTTCAGCCGCAGGCAGTCGGCCACCATGTCGGTATATTCGTCGGTGCAGAGGCGTTCCCACATGTCGGCCACGCTGTTTTCCTGCGTATTTTTCAGCGTGAATTTTTGATTCTCATAGAGGCGTATGCGGCAATCGGTCCCGTAGAAGGAGAAGGCAAAGCGATTGTCGGCCGGGGTTACCGGTTTTTCTACCTCGGGCACCGGTTCTTTTTTTACCGGGGTGGGCTCTTTCTTCCCTTCGGGTAGGGGTTCTTCCTTTACGGGAAGGGGCTTGTCGGGCATGGGAGCGGGTTCTTCTTTGGGTGTCGGCGGTACGACGGGCTGAGGTTGGGGTTCTTTGTCGATGCGTACCACAGGCTGCGGAACGCTTATCGGGGCAATGGGTTTCTTGATGATTTTATCGATGGTGACGGGGCGGTCTACCGCGGGGCGTTCCTGGTCTTCTTTGGGGGCGACAGTCGGCGGAACGGGTGGCTCTTGCTCGGGTACGGGTATGGCATCTTCGCCCGAGAAGGCTTTCCAACTTTCGCGCATGAACTGGGTGTATTCGGCATTGATCTTGGCCCGGTAGGCGGCAAAGTCGTCCTCGACATTTTTTTTGTAGTTGCTGTATTCGTTGCGGCGGTTTTTCAGGAACTCCTCATAGGAGTCTTGGGCCGCGGCACAAAAACCGAGCGGGAGAGCAAGCCCGAGAAGAAACAGAAATTTGCGACACATGGCGATTCGTGTTAAGTTGATAAAGGATAAAGGCCGTAGGCGTCGAGCGGGCTCGATGGCGTTTCGAGCCGCGACGGAATGCCTTCTTTCCCAAAGGTAGTAAATAATTGAAAAATAAGGCCGGGAAAAGGCCGAAAAATTTGTTTTGTCGCGCAGGCGGGCGATAACTCCTGCCGTGGCTCCCGGTGACGGTGCCGCTGCCGTCCGGCCTGGCGTGTGGCGGCGCGGCGCTCCTTAGCGGGAGAATTTCCACCAGTCGAGGTTGAAGAGTTTGCACCCTTTCCGGCCCTTGAAGACAAAATAGAGGTCGTGGACGCCCGATACGTTGCCGCTCGCGTCGCTTTTCAACCGCTTCCATTGTTCCCAGCCTCCGGTTGATGGCACGTCGACCCGGGCGACGACCGTCCCGCCGATGCTGTCGAGTCGCACTTCGATGATCCCGCCGCGCCGTGCGCTTGCGGCGGCGACATGGAATTTCTTCGGACTGTTGTGGCCGAAGTCGACGGCACGCACTTTGAGGTAGTCGCCGTCGTGTATGTCGGCAATGTAGATTCCTGTCGTGGCGTTGGGTTCCGATTTCACCCCGCGCGAGAATGCCATCGTTTCGGCCTCGGTGCGCTTGTAGGGGTTGAGGGTGCCTACCGGGTCTACCCCTTCATTGGTGGCGTAGATGAGGGGAAAGGTCCCGTCGGCGTTGTACTCAAACCGCTCCACGGCGACCGAGCGGCCGAAGCCCCCGCCGCCCGGCAACTTGCCGGTGTGATAGAAGAGGTAGGAATTTCCTTTGTAGTCGGCCACCCCCACATGGTTGGTAAAGGCGCCGGTCTCTTGCAGGGGCATGACTTCGCCCATGTATCGCCACGGCCCCGTGGGGCTCGGGCTCATCGAGTAGGCGATGTGTTCGGGTACCCCGCCGGCGGCATAGAGCAGGTAGTAATTGTCGCCGCGTTTGCAGAGCCAGGGGCCTTCGGTATAGGTGTCGGGATATTTTACCTCTTTTGTCCGTTTCTCGGGATTGGGGGCACCGAAACTCTCGACGGTCTGTTCCACCCGTTGCACGTCGCCTTTGAACGACACCATGTCTTCGTTGAGCTCGGCCAGGTAGAGGTGGGGATTACCCCAGTAGAGGAAGGCCCTGCCGTCGTCGTCGATGAAGACGGTGGGGTCGATGTAGTCCCAACTGCCGTCGCAGAGGGGTTTCCCGAGGGCGTCTTTGAAGGGTCCCGTGGGCGAATCGCCCACGGCCACGCCGATGGCCATGGCGTTAGTGAGTTTCGAGTGCAGGCACACATACCAGTAGAACTTGCCGTTGCGTTCGATGCACTGCGAGGCCCAGGCCCGGTCATCGGCCCAGGCAAACGATTCGATGGCCAGCGGGGAGCCGTGGTCGGTCCAGTTGACCATGTCCTCGGTCGAATAGACGCGCCACTCCTGCATCCAGAAAAAGTCGGCACGCTCTTCGTCGTGACCCGTGTAGAGGTAGAGGGTGCCGTCGTGCACCATCGGTGCCGGGTCGGAGGTGTAACAGGTTTGCACGATGGGGTTTTGGGCTTCCAGCCATGCCGGGGCAAGCAGGGCCAGTGCGGCCGGAAGGAGTTTTTTCGCTGGGCGTTTCATCTCTGTCCGATGTTTTAGTTGTGAATGACCACTCCGCCGTTGGTGGGAATGGTGACCGACATCTGTTGCCTTTTCCCTATTCGGGCGGTGCGCACCCGCCCTTCGAGCCGGCTGTTGTCGTCATAGACGGTGACCGTCTCGCCGGCCTCGAACAGGGACAGGTCGAGGGTGAGGCGCACCGTCTCTTTCTGGGCATTCACCCCCACGACATACCAGGTGTCGCCGTGGCGGCGCGCCAGGAGTATGTATTTTCCCGGGTAGCCGTCGAGGAAGCGGGTGTCGTCCCAGGTCGTGGGCACCCCCTTCATGAAGTCGATGGCCCAGGCCGGGGCGTCGGTGAGGTTGTTGGGTGCCAGGGCAAAATGCTGTACGGGGCTCTGGAACAGTATGGCCGTGGCCAGTGCGAAGACCTCGGAGGTGACCCGCCGGCTGCCGCCCGGACGGTTCCCGGCGTTGTAGTAGCGGTTGAGCGTGCTGCCGCCGAAATCCATGCTTCCCACCGTGTTGCGCAGGAAGGGGTGGAGGCAGGCGTTGAAGGCTTCGGCGTCGCAACTGCTTTGCGTGAAGTTCATGTTCTCGCTGGCCAGTACCGCCTCGCTGGCGGCATAGTTGGGATACATGCGTTCCCAGCCGCGGGGCAGGGTGCAGCCGTGGAAGATGACCAGCAGGCCGTAGTCGTTGGCGTCGGCCAGAATCTCCTCGTAGAGTTGCAGGGCGGCCTGCTTGTCGCTCCCGAAGAAGTCGACCTTGATGCCCTTGATGCCGGTCTGTTGCAGCCATTTCATCTCCCGGCGGCGTCTGATGAGGTTGTGCATCTTGCCGCGCGGCCCCTGCGGGGCATCGTTCCAGTAGCCGTTGGAGTTGTACCACAGGTAGAGACCCACCCCCTTGGTGCGGGCGTAGGCGGCCAGCTCCTCGATACCCTCGTAGCCGATGCGGGTGTCCCACCAGGCATCGACGAGTACCGTGCGGTAGCCCATCTCGGCACAGAAGTCGATGTAGCGTTTCTGTTCGGCGTAGTTCATGCTGCCGTCGCCGGCGATAATCCAGCTCCATGTGCCGCAG
The DNA here is from genome assembly GCA_018715595.1 of Candidatus Caccoplasma merdavium. NCBI lineage: Bacteria > Pseudomonadati > Bacteroidota > Bacteroidia > Bacteroidales > Bacteroidaceae > Candidatus Caccoplasma > Candidatus Caccoplasma merdavium. The sequence goes on from DVLI01000006.1 coordinate 50,840, forward strand.
CCATACTCGTCGGCATACTCTTTCGAGGGCTCATAGAGCGGCTCGACGAGGTCGAAGGCCACCGTCGTCTCGACCACCGGCGCGAGGGTGCGTCCCACGGTGAGGGTGCGCCACGGCGTTTGTCCCGGCAGGGTGATGCCCGGTGAGGACGAGCCGTTGCCGTTGAACTCCTTCTCTTGCGGGAAACCGATGGTATAGAGCCCGTCGGCATGTCCCAGGAGCCGGCCGGCGCAGTAGCGGCTGTCGACGCCCGTCTCCGAAATCAGCACCCACCCCCGGTCGGCGATGCGGAAGAGACCGGGAAAGGTGTACCCTTCGCCCAGTCCGTTCTTGCCCGGTGTGTCGTCGGGGGTGTAGGGGGTCTCGTAGCTCGGGGTCGTGCGGGCGAATCCGCCCATGGCCGGGCTTTGCGGGCAGAGGAACGTCGTGCTTCCGGCGGGGAGCCTGAACCCCGTGGCCTCCTGCCGCACCACGCTGCACAGCGTTTCGCCGGTGCGGCAGAGGGTGTAGCGGAACGCCACATCGTTGTTGCCCACGCTGAACGTTACCACGAAGGCTCTCTTGCCGTTCTGTTCAAACGGTATGTCGACCGTGTGGGCGAGGTGGCGTACTTGGCTTTTCTTGATGTTTTTGAGGCTGTAAGTCTCGTCGATGACCTGCACTCCGGTCGCTTTGCCCAGCCGCAGGTCCCGGGTGAAGTCGCCCGCGTCGGTTATGAAGCCGAGGGGAGAGGGGTCGAGGAAGGTGATACCGTCGTATAATATGCGGTAGGAGGCATGGCCGCCGCTGTCGGAGACGATGACCGTGAGCCGTCGGTCGGGGCTCGACAGGCTCAGTTCCCCGGCACACAGGAGGGAGGCGCAACATATTGCCAGCAGCATCAATGTCAGTTTTTTCATGGAGGTATGGATTAAGGGTGGGTTGAATTTTCGGTGGAGCGGAAGGAGGAGGGCGGCGGGAGCGTTCATTCGTCGAGGCGTTTATAGTCGAAGAAGTCGACGTCGATGTGTCCGCCCGTCGCTTGGGTGGCATAGTTGAAGAGGGCGAACTTGGTGCCCATGAAGAAGCGGCGGTAATCGAATGTCATGTTGAAATCCGTGCCGATTCGTCGCCATTGCTTGTTGTCGCGACTGTAATAGAAGGTGGCGATGTCGCGGCCGACCCTGAAATCGCCGTCGATGCGCAGGTAGAGGGTGTCGGAGGTGAGCGCAACGGTCTCGTGTGTCCTTGTTTTGACGTCGGAGACCCGTTTCTCCTTTTCGGTCAGGCTCACCGACTGGCTCTGCATCGAGAGTTGTTTTTTCCCGTCCCGGCAGGTAATCGCCAATACGCCCGCATCGCTGTTGAACGCGGCAAATCCCGCCACGTCGCCCTCTTTCATGCCCGAGAGGTCGAGGGCGACGATGCCCCGGCACCGGGGCCCTTCCATGCGTTGGGTGAGGGTGTTCGGCGCCAGGAACAGATTTTCCACCACCCGTCCTGTCGTGAGGCGCAGGAATCCTTTGCGGGCTGTCAGCGAACGGCATGCGTCGATGGGGTTGTGGTTCCACTGCCAGTTGCGTTTCAGGTTCCCGTCATTGAAATCGTCGCTGACCGTCAGCCCCGGCGAAGAAAATCCCGCCACGGGTTTGTCCATTTTCCCGGGTACCCGTCCCGACTCGTCGCCCAGCAGGGGCCAGCCGTCGACCCAGCGGCAGGGCATGAGGGTAAGCACCCGGCCCACGCCTCCGCGGTCTTGGAAGATGATGCCGTACCAGTTGCCCCGGCCGTCGTCGACGATGGTTCCCTGCCCCACATAGGGAAAGCCCGCAAACGCATCTTCGAGAATCACCCGTTTCTCATACGGTCCCGTGATGTGGTCGGCGCGGTAGCAGACCTGGCGGCGGGGAGCACCGGCCGGCCATGAAACCATCAGCAGGTAGTAGCGGCCGTCGTGTTTGACGACGCGGCTCCCTTCGAGCAGTCCGGTCTCTTCGGCGTCGCGCACGAAGAGGGTGGTATCGACCCCGCCGGGCAGTACCCCGGTCAGGTCGGGTTTCAGTTCCCGCAGTTGTCCCGTGCCGTAGAAGACATAGGCCCGGCCGTCATCGTCGAAGAAGAGGGAGGCGTCGTGGAAGTGGGGCAGTCGGGCCATGAGCGACCACTTGCCGGCGGGATTGTCGGTGGTGTAGAGGTAGCCTTTGAAGGGGGTGTCGTTGGGTGAGAAATAGGCGTAGTAGCGACCGTCGCGGTAACGCAGCGAGGTGGCCCACTGTCCGCGTCCGTAGACGGTGCCCTCCACCATGTCATATTGGGGCTTGTCGTCGAGACGGTCGTAGAGGTAGCTCGCGATGTCCCAGTGGACCAAGTCTTTGGAGTGCATGACGGGAGCGCCCGGCATGAGGTGCATCGTGGTGCTCACCAGGTAGAAGTCGTCGCCCACGCGTATCACGTCGGGGTCGGGAATGTCGGCCCACACGACGGGGTTGGTAAACGTCCCGTCGCCGTTGTCGCCCGATGAGGCGCAAGCGGTGTGCCCCGGCATGAAACAGCCTAGGACGAAAGCCAGGGATAAAAGCGTGTTTTTCATGGTCGATTTTCTGTTGGGAAGCGTTCAAAATCACCCCCCCCGTGGTTCTCCCGGGGAACGGCGCGGAAGAAAAAGGGGGGGGTGTGGAATTAAGAATCCTTCATTCTTTTCTCGAAGCGGAAAAACTCTTTTTGAAATTCGGGTTCATCGTCGCTCGTCCCGCTCGCTTTGTGATGGGCATTGAAAAACTCGACGATGTGAAACCCGCACTTGTTGACGTAAAAATGGATATTCCGTTTCTCGAAATAGGGGGTTACCAATTCCCACACCCGGGTCTCGGGATAGCGGCGTTCTATTTCCCGCCACACGATTTCGCCCAACCCGCGTCCATGGAACGCGGGCAGGATATAGAACAATTCCATGCTGTTGTGCCGGGTTTCGGGGTTGATGTTCAGGACGACGCCTCCGATTTTCTGCCCGTGATAGAAAACGGCATACACCACCGACCCGCGTTTGCGAAGCGATTTCTCCACCTCGTCGAGGGGAACTGCGTTGCGACCGGCGGCGTTGCCGAAATGTTCGACAACGGCAATGGAGAAAACGGCGGCGGTTTCTTTGGCAAAATCGCCGAAAGCACGTTCTTCGACAAGAACAAAATCAATATCCTTCTCCATGAGGTTCTGCAAGGTTACAATTCAAAACTCAGCGGCAGCAGGTCGGCCGCCGACTCGGCAATGTATATCTCTTCGGCGCCACACATGAGAATGCGCAACGGCTGCCCGTAACGCATCTCGATCTCGCGCATGACCTGGCGGCAGGCTCCGCACGGGGTGACGGGTTTCCCGATGGCCTGCCCCTTGTCGCAGGCGGCCAGGGCTATCGCCACCGGCGGTACGGTTCCCGCCGTGGCGCCGGCGGCAAAGAGTGCCACCCGCTCGGCACAAAGGCCCACGGGGTAGGAGGCGTTTTCCTGGTTGCTGCCCGGTATGATGCGGCCGTCGGAGAGCGCCACCGCCGCTCCTACGGCAAATCGGGAATAGGGGGCATAAGCCCCTTGGGTGGCTTCTCGCGCCGCCGTGACTAATTTTTTTTCGCGGTCGCTCAATTCATTATAACGACAAACCGTTATCTTTGCCGATAGTTGCAGGTGTCTTGCCATGGCTCGGTCGTGTTGGTAATCTTCACAAATATAAGGTTATTTTCCCACAAATCCATGTCCCGGCACCCATTTTGATAACTGTTTTGTCTCTATGAAGCACTGCCGAAAACTTCTTTTTACCTGCCTTTTGTCGCTGATGGCCGCAACGGTGTTTGCCCAGTCGAAAAACCCCATCTATATCGATTATATCAACAAATACAAGGATATTGCCATCGAGCACCAGAAACGCTACCGGATTCCGGCCAGCATCACCTTGGCGCAAGGTCTCATCGAGTCGGCCGCCGGAACCAGCGAACTGGCCCGCAAATCGAACAACCATTTCGGCATCAAGTGCCACAACGCCTGGGAGGGGAAACGGGTGTATCACGACGACGATGAGAAAGGCGAGTGTTTCAGGAAATACCGCAATCCCAAGGATTCGTATGAAGACCATGCCCTGTTCCTCACCAAAAGCCCGCGCTACGAGAAACTCTTCAAGCTCGACATCACCGACTACAAAGGGTGGGCACACGGCCTGAAACGCTGCGGCTATGCCACCGACAAGGCTTATGCGAGTAAACTCATTCAGATGATAGAGCTCTATGGCCTGCACCGCTACGACGGCAAAGGGTTGCCCCGCATGCCCAAGAATTATGAATACCACGACATGGAGTCGAAGTGGGGCCTTCCTTATGTGGTGGCCCGGGAGGGCGACACGCAACGGCTCATTGCCCGGGAGTTTGAGTTGTATGCCTATCAGATACGCCGCTTCAACGACTTTCCCCGCCGCTACAAGCTCCAAGCCGGCGACATCGTCTACCTCAAAGCCAAACGCCGCCGCGCCCAAAAGCCCAACAAGACCCATACGCTGGCCGCCGGCGAATCGCTGCACGACGTGGCGCAAATGTACGGCATCAAGTTGAAGGTGCTCCTGCGTCGCAATGACATCTCGGGCGACAGAGTTCCCCGGGTGGGCGACGTGCTGCGGTTGCGCTGAAATGGTGGTGCACCGTCGCAATGACAAGGGAAAAGGCAGCGAGCCGGCCGAAAGTCTTTCGGCCGGCTCGCTGGCAAAAGGGGCTGCCCCGAGGGGCGTCAATCGTCGGTAAGCGAGAAATCCTTATTGGCAAAAAGTGCCGCCAATCCGGTAATCTGTTTCAGGCGCAACAGCTCATCTTTGTCCATGCCTATGTTGCGCTCTATCCAGCGGTCGGACATGCCGGCCTTGGTCAGTTCCGAGACGATTTCGCTCATCAACTCCACGTTGTGCGTGCCGCGGGCCCGGTTGTGGCGTATCGTCGAGGCCATGCGGTTGGAAAGGTCTTTTTCGATGACCACCACGGGCAAGAGGCCGTGTTCGCGTTCGAAGATGCGACGGGAGGTCTTCATCACCAGGTACCGGTGATAGCCGTCGACCAGTTCATAGACATCTTTGTCGGCGACATAGTAACACACGCAAGGCATCGTGTAGCCGTCTTCCCATATCGAGAGTTCGAGCAATTTCATCTCGGGAGGAGCCACCACGTTGGGGTTATAGGCATTGGCCACCACCTTGTCGACCGGGACGGGTATGACTTTGTAGACGGGACTTCTGTATCGCTCTTCATTCTTTATTTTCGCCATAGTATTTTTTATATTTTTCCATAATTTGGTCGCGTCGTTCTTTCTCGGCCTTCGTGGGGGCGAAGCCCATGTATTTGCACGAATGGTCGTTTTTGAGAATGCAGATGCACATGCGTTTGAACGAGGGCAACTCCCTGAACTCCTCGATGTCGATGTCGTCGAGATATGCCATGCGCACCGGTTTTTTGTCGGTTTTGTAATTGGTCGATTCCCCGACCTCTATCTCGACCCCCATCTTCCGCAACTTGTCGATGGTCTCATCGGCCAGGCAACCGCCCTTGTCGCGCCAGAAGGCAATGCTCACGCTCAACTTGTCGAGATAGCCCTGGCGTATCTCTTCGGGCAGGGTGCTGAGCAGGAAGTGCATGTATTTTTCCCATGTCATGTTGGGCGGGCATTTCACCGTGTACCACCCCATGGCCGAGGTGTTGCCGTAGATGCCGGCAAAGTTTACGCCGTTGACACGACTTATCATGCGCCCCCACATCTGCGGGTCGATGGCCCGGTAGAGTTGCAGGCTGGGTATCGCCGCCGAGATGAAGGGGCTGGCCACCCGTTGTTTTTCGATGGAGACGCCGGCCTGGTAATAGAGGTCGTAGAGGTGGTTGTAGGACCACCCGAAACGGCCGTTGGCCACCCACACGTCGGTCGTGCGCCAGTCATATATGGGGTAGGCATTGTAGACATCGTCGGCAATCTTGCGTGTCCACTTGAAACGCTCGTAGCAGCAATAGTTCTTGTCGCTGTGTATCGAGCGCCAGCGGTTGAAACTCTCCTGCGTGCGAATGCCCACCAGGCAGCAGGTGCGCCCCGCCCGCTTGTAACGGTGCAGCCACTCGGCAAATTTTATCTGGAAATCATAGTCCCACAAATCGTCGGAAAAGAAATCGAAATCCTCCTTCCGGTAGGCCGAGCGCGGCATTTCCCTCACCCAAAGCTCCTTCATCTCGTCGTCCCACGGGCGCCAGTAGCTTTGGTGCATCGAGGTGCAGGTCTGTACCTTGAACGGCACGCACACGCGGTAGATGTCGAGAATGTCGGTGTTTTGCGCGAGTACCTCCTCGACATATTTCAGCGTTTCGGAGTATTGCACCTCGTAGTCCATGTGGAAAACGCCGATGCGGCGATTCAACCGGTGTTTGCGCACATAGTCGATGCAGAGGTTGAGCAATACCCCGCTGTCTTTCCCGCCCGAAAAGGAGACATAGACATTGTCGAAATCGGTGAAGATTTTTTCTATGCGCGAGAGGGCCGCTTCATACACGTTACGACGTTTTTCCATCGCCAGCCTGGTATTTCATTTTTACATAGTGTTTCCATTCCCGTTCAGCCGCAAAACCTTTTTCAAGAAAGGCTTCGGCATCACGCGTATGGACAACGGCGACCAGCGGGCCCATCGGGACATACATCTCGATGGATTTCTCGATAAGTGCCGGCAAAACAGCCTCCTCGGCCTCGGGCGAGAGATAGTAGTTGTTGATGTAGGCATACCCCTCGCGGCGTTCGACGGGGAAAAAGCCCGAAATCTTGTTTTCGTCCTCGTCGTCGAGAGCAAGCAGCCACTCGTGGCGCTGCGAGGTTTTGTAGGGATAATTGTCGTTCTGTCGCAAGACGGCTGCGTTCATGACAAGGGGAGCGACCAACTTGTACAAGCGGGGTGATGTGCCTCCCAGAATTTCGATTTTCATGTGCACTTATTTCATGGAGAATCTTTCCGGCTCACGGCCGTTTGTCGCAAATATACAAAAAAAACCGTTATGGGGGATAAAAACGGAATTGTCCGGTAATCCGTTTTCCAAGAGAATGTTTCTTCCGGAAAATTCCCGGGCAAGACCTTTTGGCCCCTTTTATGGCCAGTTGCTGTTCCCTCGCCCCGTCGCGCCGTGCCCGCCCGACGGGGACCCATCGTTCGCACGCATGGCGCCGGCTTTTCCCCGAACCCCGCATCGAGGGGCGGGGTGACCGCTTGTCCTCTCCCCCTTCCAACCGTCATGTCCCACCCAGCTGTGCTTCCGTCCCGCTCGGCGGGAAACGTCGTGGAAGAGAACCCACCGTCGCCGGACAAGAAAACTTCGTTTCCCCTTTGCCTTTTATTTGCCATTCATTATCTTTGTCTCATTATGGACAACTATATCGTATCGGCCCGGAAATACCGCCCCGCGACCTTCCAATCGGTCGTCGGGCAGAAGGCTTTGGTGCAGACGCTCAAAGCGGCCGTCATCACCCGCAAGCTGGCTCATGCCTATCTCTTCTGCGGTACGCGTGGTGTGGGAAAGACCACCTGTGCCCGCATCTTTGCCAAGACCATCAACTGCGAACACCCTACGCCCGACGGGGAGGCCTGCAACGAATGCGAGTCGTGCCGTGCCTTCAACGAGCAGCGCTCCTATAACATCATCGAGCTCGACGCCGCGTCGAACAATTCGGTCGACGAGATACGCAGCCTCATCGACAAGGTGCGTGTGCCGCCCCAACTGGGCCGTTACAAGGTCTTCATCATCGACGAGGTGCACATGTTGTCGACGGCCGCCTTCAACGCCTTCTTGAAGACACTCGAAGAGCCGCCCCACCATGCCATTTTCATCTTGGCCACGACCGAGAAGCACAAGCTCCTGCCCACGATACTGTCGCGCTGCCAGATTTATGACTTCCAGCGCATCACCATCGAAGACATGGTCGAACATCTGCGCTATGTCGCCTCCCGGGAGGGGTTTACCGTCGAAGACGACGCCCTCAATGTCATCGCCCGCAAGGCCGATGGCGGCATGCGCGATGCCCTCTCCATCTTCGACCAGGTGGCGGCCTCTTCGGGCGGGAACCTCACCTATCAGAACACCATCGAGAATCTCAACATTCTCGACTATGACTATTACTTCAAACTCACCGATGCCCTGCTCGCCGGTGATGTCCCGGCCGCCCTGCTCGTCTTCGACGCCGTGTTGCGGGCCGGCTTTGGTGCCCAACTTTTTGTCAACGGGTTGAGCAGCCATTTCAGGGATCTCATGGTGAGCAAAGATGCCTCGACCCTTCCGTTGCTCGACGTGGGTGCCACGGTGGCCGGGCAGTATGCCGCTCAGGCTGCCCGATGCGACAAACGTTTCCTCTATGCGGCCATGGATTTGAGCAACCGTTGCGACCTCGATTACCGCATCAGCAACAACAAGCGTCTGCTTGTAGAGCTCATGCTCATAAAGATTTGTTCCCTGAATGCCCCGGTCGTGAGCCAGCCGTTGGCCGGCACGACCCTTGCCGCGGCCGTTCCCCCTGCGACGGCAAACCCTCGTCCAGCGGTGTCGCCGGCTACCGCTCACACAAATAAACCGGCTGCCGACCCCTCTGCTCCGGCAGAGAGGGAACCGGCTGCCCCTCGGGAGGAAGTGACGGAGTCCGCCTCGCAGGAGACTCCGCAGCGGCCTCCGATTCCGGTTGCGCAAGTGGGCTCTCCTTCCAAACCGACCGCCCGCAAGATTCCCCGCATCTCGCTCAAACACGGCATCGAGCCCGACCCTTCCGAGACACCTGTCGTTGAAAAACAGCCGACTGCCGAGATGAACGAGCCTTTTACCCTCGATGCCCTGCACGAGGTGTGGTTGCGTTTTACCAAACAGATTCCTACCGAGACGGTATTGGTGCAGACGATGTATCTGTGCATGCCGCAACTGCTCGATGCCACGACATTCGAGGTGGTGGTCGACAATCGTGCGCAGATGGACAAACTCAACGGACGGGCGGCCGACCTCCTGGCTTTCCTGCGTACCAGTCTGCGCAATTCTCACCTCTCGATGCAGGTGCGCGAACGGGAGCGGGAAGAGCGGCAGAAGGCATTCAGCCCCGGTGAACGTTTTGTGTTGCTGGCCGAGCAAAATCCGGAACTCAACCGGCTGAAAGAGATTTTCGGCCTCGAACTCTCCTGAATTTTTTGTCGCCCTGCTGGCGACGGGTCGACTTGTGAGGGACGGGCCGCGAGGCGGATTCTCTTGCATCTGTCCTTTCCCCGCAATAGAGGGTTTTTATGACACTTTCCATAGACAGATGGCCCCGGGGAAACCAATACCGGGGCCATCTCTTTTATGTCCTGTCCGGATCCGTCGGGGTCATTATCGGACGGGGGGAGTAGAAACATGTCGAGCGTGACGGGGAGTCTCTTTTAGCGATGGCGGTACCGGCAGGAATCGGGGAGGGCAGAAAATGGTCGATATGTTTAAAAAAACGATATATCGAATAATATTTTGTCTGAAAACTCTTATATTTGCCCTGTAAAGCATGATTGTATGGAACAGATGAATATTGCGAATTTCTCCTTGCAAGAGGTTTTTAAGGAATCGAACGTGCAAAGCACCTTTCATGACGGTTGTCTCATCTCGACCTATCACGGCATCAATAAAAAAGAGATAGCTCAGGAGGTGCTTCCCATATTTTCATATCCCTGCCGCATCAATGCCATGACGGCCATCGTGTGCGAGAGAGGGAAGGTGCGTTTCACGTCGAACCTCAAACAGTATATTTTACAGGAGAATATGCTCTACATCAACGTGCCCAACACGATTGTGAAGGTCGACGAAATCGAAGACAGTGTGGTGCATCTCATGTCTTTCGACGAGAATTTCCTCCGCGATGTGCACATCGACCTGCACAACCTGTTGCCCCAGTTCTCCCTCGTCCTGGAAAATCCCTGCATCACGATTTCGACCGAGGAGCTCGACGACATGCGGCAACTTTTTGAGACGATAGAGCGTGAGATGAAGAAGCTCTCGGGGAAGCCTTACCAAAAAGAGATTCTGCGGGGGTATGCCAGCATTGCCATTTACAAGGTGTGTGCCATACTTTCCCGTGTTATGGAGATGCGCCAAACGGCCTCTATCGAGACCGTGCACAATCGGGGTGAAGAGTATTTCCGCGATTTCATGCGCTACTTGCAACAGCATTACCGGGAAGAGCGTTCGCTGAGCTTCTATGCCTCACTGCTCCACATTACCCCCAAATATCTGACGACGCTCATCAAGCAGGTCAGTGGCCGTTCGGCCGCCGACTGGATCGACGAGTACGTCATACTCGAAGCCAAGAATCTCTTGAAATTCTCCTCGATGAGCATTCAACAGGTGGCTTATTATCTCAACTTTCCCAACCAGTCGTTTTTTGGCACCTATTTCAAGCGGCGCACGGGCATGTCGCCGTCGGAGTACAAGCAAAGTTGATCGAGCCCCCTCCTGTATATGCCGTCGGCCGACACAGAGATGTGTCGGCCGACGTGTCGTTAGGGCGGAGCCCGTCGCTTATTTCACGGTGACGGTAAAACGTTTCAGCCCGTTGTCGGCCGAAGTTCCACCGTAAAGGATTTCGTATTTCCCGGGTTTGCACCATACCGAGCCGGTTGCCGGGTCGAAGAAGTCGAACGTCGAAGCCCGCAGGTCGATGCGCACTTTTTGGGTCTCTCCGGCACGCAGGTGCACCCGTTTGAAGGCGCGCAGCGATTTCTTGGGCCCTTGCGGGTCTTGGAGGTTGCGCACATACACCTGCACCACTTCGTCGCCGTCACGGCTGCCGGTATTGGTGAGGGAGAGGGTGAGGCTGTTTTCTTTGCCGGCGCGGGCTTTCTGGTCGAGCGACGCTTTGCCGTAGGAGAAGGTGGTGTAGCTCAGGCCGTGGCCGAAGGGGAAGAGCGGTTCTTCGGTCATGTATCGGTAGGTGCGTCCCGTCATGTTGTAGTCTTCGAAGTCGGGCAGTTGGGCGGTGCTTTTGTAGAAGGTCACGGGGAGACGTCCGGCCGGGTTGTAGTCGCCGAAGAGGACATCGGCCACCGCCGTGCCGCCGGCTTGTCCCGGGTACCAGGCTTGCAGTATGGCGTCGACGCAAGGCAACTCCTCTTCGAGGCCGATGGCGCTACCCGAGTTGAGTACGAGAATCACCTTCTTGCCGGCTTTTTTCAGCGCTTTGATGACCTCTCTCTGCACCTGGGGCAGTTCGATGACGGTGCGGTCGCCCCCTTTGAAGCCCGGATAGTTGACCCGCATCTCTTCGCCTTCGAGACGGGGCGTGATGCCGCCGGCAAAGACGACCACTTCCTCGTCGATGCTGCGGGCCAGGGCTTCGGCATCGACCGTGGCATATTGGCCTACGTCGAAGCGCAGGTGGCCTTCACCGCCGCCTTGCACATATTCGACGACGACATCATAGGATTTGCCGGCTTCGGCGGTGAATTTTATTTCGTTGTTGGCACGCGATTGCGAGTCGAACCAAAGGTTCGAGAGGGTGTCGCCGTCGATAATGAGGCGGAATCCGTCGTTGGCCGACAGGGTGAAGATATACTCCCCGTCGCGTTCGGGCGTGAACGTGGCGGTGTAGCGGCTCGAAAAGTCATAGAGCGATACTCCGGCCGCAAAACCGTCGGCGCCGCCGATGTCGAAGTTGAACGGGAGGGCTACATGGGTGCGTGTGACGGCGTCGCCCTGCATGTCGGTATTGTTCCAGTAGGTGGCCGAGAATCCGGTTTTACCCTCGGACGAACAACGGTTGAAGACGCTGTTGAAAATTTGGTCTTCGACCCAGTTGCACCCCTTTTGGTAGGAGAAGTCGATGCCCTTCTCCTGCAAGCCGAGGAGCAGGGTGGCGGTGTGCGAGGGGAATCCGTTGTAGTTGCCCCATTGCATCACCGAGTCGCCGGCGTTGGGGCCGATGACGGCAATGCGGCTTTGCTTGTCGAGGGGGAGTATGTCGTTTTTGTTGTAGAGGAGGGTCATGCTTTTGCGGGCCATTTCGAGGGCTTTGGCCTTGTGCTCGTCACAGTCTACGACCGAGTAGGGAATGCGGGCCCAGGGCACGATGCTGTCGGGGTCGAAAAGTCCCAGCTCGAAGCGGGCTTTCAGCAGGCGGCGCACCGAGGTGTCGATTTGGTCTTCGGTGATGAGGCCGTCGCGCACGGCTTTCACCAGCGACGAGTAGTTGCTTCCGCATTCGAGGTCGGTGCCGCTGATGACGGCATCGGCCGAGGCGGCCTCTTTCGACGGGTGCGTTTCATGATGGCCTTCCTTGAAGAAGTCGGTGATGGCGCTGCAATCCGAGACGACGATGTCGCGGTAGCCCCACTGTTCGCGCAGAATGTGAATGAGCAGTTGCTTGCTGCCGCAGCAAGGTTCGCCCTCGTAGCGGTTATAGGCACACATGACCTCTTTCACGCGGGCTTCCTGCACCAGTTCCTTGAAGGCCGGCAGATAGGTCTCCCACAAGTCGCGCGGGGCGATGTTTTCGGCATCGAACGAGTGTCGGTTCCATTCGGGGCCGCTGTGCACGGCAAAGTGCTTGGCGCAGGCGTGCAGCTTGTTGTATCGGGCCGTCGTGTCGCCTTGCAGGCCGAGCACCACGGCAACCCCCATGCGGCCGGTGAGGTAGGGGTCTTCGCCGTAGGTCTCTTGTCCGCGTCCCCAGCGCGGGTCGCGGAAGATGTTGATATTGGGGGTCCAGAAGGTAAGTCCCTGGTAACGTTGCAGCTTGTCTTGGGTGCGTTTGAATTCGTGGTGCTTGGCTCGCGCTTCGGTCGAGACGATGTTGAAGGTCTCATACACGGCTTTGTCGTCGAAGGTGGCGGCCATGCCTATCGTTTGCGGGAATACCGTGGCCAGTCCCGCGCGGCCTACGCCGTGCAGCGCTTCGTTCCACCAGTCGTAGGCGGGAATGCCCAGCCGGTCGACGGCGGCCGAGCCGTTTTTCATGAGCGACACCTTCTCTTTCAGGGTGAGGCGGTGCAGCAGGTCTTCGGCGCGTTCTTCGGGTGTGAGGTTGGCGTTTTGGTACGGTAACAGGTCTTGCGCTTGGGCGGTGAGCAGGCACAAGCCGGCGCAGAGGGAAGCAAGGAGTTGTTTCTTCATGGTTCTTGTATGGAATTTGAACAAAAATAACGAAAAGTCATGTTGCCTGCAAAGAACGGTTGTTTTTTTATCTTCCATGTGGACTTTTTCATTTCTTAGGAGGATTTTTGCGCCGTATGTGAGGAATATCGAAAAAAGCCTGTCGGCACATGTGCCGACAGGCTTTTTTGAAGAGGGGATTACGGGCGATTAGGCCAGCAATGCTTTTACTTGGTCGTAGACGTTCTGTGCGGTGAAGCCGAGCTTCTCGTCGAGCACCTTGTAGGGAGCCGAGAAGCCGAACGATTCGAGACCGAACACCTTGCCGTTGGCGCCGACCAGCCCTTCGAGGGTGACGGGCAGTCCGGCGGTGAGGCCGAATACTTTGGCTCCCGTGGGGATAACGCTCTCCTGGTATTCTTTGCTCTGGGTGCGGAAGAGACCTTCCGACGGAGCCGACACGATGCGCACCTTGATGCCTTCGGCGCGGAGTTTTTCGGCACCGGCCACGAGGGTCGATACTTCCGAACCCGAGGCCACCAGCACCACGTCGGGGTCGGCATCGGAGCCGGCCACGATGTAGGCGCCTTTGGCTACGAGGCTGTAATCGTTACCGGCGGGCAGGTTGGCGATGTTCTGCCGCGAGAAGATGAGCGCCGTGGGGGTAGTGGTGTTCTCCATGGCCAGCCGCCAGGCGACGGTGGTCTCTTCGGCGTCGGCCGGGCGGAGTACCAGCATCGAGTTGTGTCCTTTGTGGTTTTTGAGCTTTTCGAGGAGACGGATTTGGGCTTCCTGTTCTACCGGTTCGTGGGTGGGGCCGTCTTCACCGACGCGGAAGGCGTCGTGTGTCCAGATGAACTTCACGGGGGTCTCCATGAGGGCGGCCATGCGGGCGGCCGGTTTCATGTAGTCGGAGAAGACGAAGAAGGTGGCGCAGGCCGGTATCACACCGCCGTGCAGGGCCATGCCTATGGCGCAGCAGGCCATGGTGAGCTCCGACACGCCGGCTTGGAGGAAGGCTCCCGAGAAGTCGTCGCGGGTGAAGGCGTGGGTCTTTTTGAGGAAGCCGTCGGTCTTGTCGGAGTTGGAGAGGTCGGCCGAGGCGACAATCATGTTCTCTACCTGTGTGGCCAGCGCTCCGAGTACCGTGGCCGAGGCGGCGCGTGTGGCGGCGCCGGCTTTTTGCTCGATGGCGTCCCAGTTTACGACGGGGGCTTTCCCGGCAAACCAGCTTTCCATCTTGGCGGCCAGTTCGGGATTGGCCTTGGCCCAGGCGTCACGGGCGGCGTAGCGCTCGGCGACGATTTTTTTGAGTTCTTCGGCGCGGGCGGCGTAGAGGGCTTGCACTTCGGGGAAGATTTGGAAGGGATTTTCGGGGTCTCCGCCGAGGTTTTTGATGGTGTTGACATAGGCGTCACCACCCAGGGGTGCACCGTGTGTGGCGCAGTTGTTTTCGTAGCTGCTGCCGTCGGCCTTGCGGGCGCCTTTGCCCATGACGGTCTTGCCGATGATGAGGGTGGGTTGTCCCTTCTCCTCCCGGGCCCGGTTGAGGGCGCAACGTATCTCGTCGGGGTCGTTGCCGTTGATGGAGATGACTTTCCAGCCCCATGCCTCGTATTTTTGGGCGACATTCTCGCTGGTCACGGCGTTGGTGGCCGTCGAGAGCTGTATGTCGTTGGAGTCGTAGAACATGATGAGGTTGTCGAGGCCGAGGTGTCCTGCCAGACGGCCGGCTCCCTGCGAGATTTCTTCCTGCACGCCACCGTCGGAGATGTAGGCATATATCGTCTGGTTCATCACTTCACCGAGGCGGGCTTTGAGGAATTTGGCGGCGATGGCGGCTCCCACGGCGAAGGTGTGGCCTTGACCCAGCGGGCCCGAGGTGTTTTCGATGCCGCGCATGACGTTCACTTCGGGGTGGCCCGGCGTGGGGCTGTCCCATTGGCGGAACTGGCTCAACTCTTCCATCGTGAATTTGCCGGTGAGGGCCAGCACCGAGTAGAGCATGGGCGACATGTGTCCCGGGTCGAGGAAGAAGCGGTCGCGTCCTTCCCAACGGGGATTTTCGGGGTCATACACGAGATACTCCGAGAAGAGTACGTTGACGAAGTCGGCGCCACCCATGGCTCCTCCGGGGTGTCCCGAGTTGGCTTTTTCGACCATTGAGGCAGCCAATATGCGTATGTTGTCGGCTGCGAGATTAGTTACTTTGTTGTCCATCAGATATTTGTTTTTGTATTTTAGTCTTACGCAAAAAGTTCTTTTTCGGTAAACGCCCCTAAATTACAATATTTTTCGTATATCTTTTGATATTTGACTGCATTATTTGCGTTTGGACGGTATTCGGCGGCATATCCCGAGTTCATGGCGGCCTGTGCGGCTTCGACGGTGGGGTAGAGGCCGGCGGCCGTGGCGGCGAACATGGCGGCGCCGAGTGCACAGGCCTGGTCGGTGCGGCATACCTTGATGGGCATGTTGAGCACGTCGCTGAGGGTTTGCATCACAAAGGGCGATTTCAGGGCGATGCCACCGATGCCGATGACGTGGTCGATGCGCACGCCTTCGCTGCGGAACCGCTCGATGATGGCTCGCGAGCCGAACGCCGTAGCCTCGACCAGGGCCCGGAAGATGCGCGGTGCGTCGCTGCCGAGGGTGATTCCCGTCAAGGTGCCTTTGAGCAGTTGGTTGGCATCGGGGGTGCGGCGGCCGTTGAGCCAGTCGGTGGCGAGGAGGGCGTTCTCGTCGACGGGCAGTTTCTCGGCCTCGGCGGTGAGGCGGGGAATGATTTGGTCGGCCGTTTCGGCGATGAGTTTTTCCTTGGTGGCCTCGTCGATGATTTCCGATTTGGCCAATATCTCACGGAGCGGATATTCGAGCACTCGTTTGAACCAGGCGTAGACGTCGCCGAAACTCGATTGGCCGGCTTCGAGACCTATCATGCCGGGAATGACCGAGCCGTCGACCTGGCCGCAGATGCCCCGAATGAGTTTGTCGCCAATCTCTTCATAGGGAACGACCATCACGTCGCAGGTCGAGGTGCCGATGACACGCACGAAGGTGTGCGGGGCGATGTTGGCACCCACGGCGCCCATGTGGCAGTCGAAGGCTCCGCCGGCCACGACGACGTCGGTCGACAGTCCCAGCCGCCCGGCCCACTCGGGCGAGAGGGTGCCTACCGGTTTGTCGGCTGTCTCGGTCTTGTCGAAAAGGCGGCTGCGGAATCCGGCCAGCAGCGGGTCGAGCGTGGTGAGAAACTCCTCGTCGGGCAGTCCGCCCCAGCTCTCGTGCCACATGGCTTTGTGGCCGCCGGCGCAGCGGCTGCGCACGATGTCACGGCTGTGTTTCACGCCGGTGATGAGGGCCGGCAGCCAATCGCAATATTCCACGATGGAGTAGGCTTTGGCCCGCACTTGCGGGTCTTCGCGCAAGATGTGGAGGGCTTTGGCCCAAAACCACTCCGAGGAGTAGATGCCTCCTTCATAGGAAGTGTAGTCGGTGTGCCAGCGACGGGCGAGGTCGTTGACCTCGGCGGCCTCTTTCACGGCGGTGTGGTCTTTCCACAAGACAAACATGGCGTTGGGGTTCTCGGCAAACTCGGGCAGGAGTGCCAGCGGGTTGCCGCTTTCGTCGGTGAAGGCCGGCGTGCTGCCTGTCGTGTCGAAGGCGATGCCCACCACCTGCTCCGCCGTTCCGGCGGGGCAGGCAGCCAGTGCTTCGCGCACCGAGGATTCGAGCACCTCGACATAATCGAGCGGGTGCTGGCGATATTGGTTGGCGGCGGGGTCGCAGTATTTTCCCGTTTTCCAACGGGGATAGTATTTGACCGACGAGGCAAGCTGCCGACCGGTGGCTGCATCGACGACGATGGCCCGGGCCGAGTCGCTGCCGTAGTCGAGTCCTATGACATATTTACTCATAATCATTCGGTTTTAGCAGAGGGCTTTGTTGAGCATGTAGTAAATCTCGTTGAGGCGCAACTCTTTCTTGAATTGCGGAATGGTCGTGTTGGCGTCGATGACCACCAGTTCGATGCCGGCGATGTCGGCATAATCTTCGAGGTATTCGGTGGTGAGGTCGTAGGAGAATGAGGTGTGGTGGGTGCCTCCGGCCAGAATCCAAGCGGCGGCACCTACTTCAAAGCTGGGACGGGGAATCCACAGCGCCGAGGCGACCGGCAGCTTGGGCAGCTCTTTCGACTTGATGCAGTCGACTTCGTTGACGATGAGGCGGAAGCGGTTGCCCATGTCGACAATCGTGGCGGCGACGCCGGCTCCCTGTTTCGAGGTGAAGACGAGGCGGGCGGGGTCGTTCTTGCCGCCGATGCCGAGGGGGTGCACTTCGAGTTTGGGTTTGTGCTCGGCGATGAGGGGGCACACTTCGAGCATGTGGGCTTGCAGTATGGCGCTCTTCTCGCCGTCGAAGTTGAGGGTGTAGTCTTCGAGGAACGAGCAGCCGCGGGGCAGTCCCTGACCCATGAACCACATGGTGCGGTAGAGGGCGGCCGTCTTCCAGTCGCCTTCGGCGCCGAAACCGTAGCCTTCGGCCATAAGGCGTTGGCAGGCGAGGCCGGGAAGTTGGTCTACGCCGGCGAGGTCGTCGAAGTTGGTGGTGAAGGCTTTGGCCCCTTTGGCTTCGAGGAAGCGGCGCAGGGCTATCTCCTCACGGGCGGCGTTGCGCACCTGCTGGCGGTCTTTGCCGCCGGCTTGGCAGTTGGGGGCGAGGTCATACTCTTTCTCGTATTCGGCCACGAGGGCGTCGACTTCGGCATCGGTTACCTGGTCTTGCACGGCCACGAGGTCGGCAATGGGATAGTAGTCGACATGATAGCCCAGCCGCATTTCGGCCTCGACCTTGTCGCCGTCGGTCACGGCCACGTTGTTCATCTGGTCGCCGAAGCGAATGATGCGCATGTCCTGTGCGTCGGCCCAGGCGGCGGCCACCCGCATCCACACGGCGATTTTGGCTTGTGCGGCGGGGTCTTGCCAGTGGCCTACGACCACTTTGCGGTTTTTGCGCATGCGGGTGACGATGTGGCCGAATTCGCGGTCGCCGTGTGCCGACTGGTTGAGGTTCATGAAGTCCATGTCCATGGTCTCCCAGGGAATCTCCTTGTTGAACTGGGTGTGGAAGTGCAGCAACGGTTTGCGCAGCTCTTGCAGGCCGTGTATCCACATCTTGGCCGGCGAGAAGGTGTGCATCCAGGTGATGACGCCGATGCAGCGCGGGTCGTTGTTGGCGGCTTTGAGCGTGTCGGTCACTTCGCGGGCCGAATTGACGGTGCCTTTGTAGACGACTTTTACAGGCAGGTTGCCCGATTCGTTGAGCCCCTTTACCATTTCGTTGGAGTGGGCGTCGACGGCGATGACGGCATCGCCTCCGTAAAGCAGTTGGGCGCCGGTGACAAACCAGACTTCAAAATTTTCAAATCCTTTCATAGCGTGTTATTTTTTTGTTTGTTGATACATGAGGTTATTTTTTCTGCCCGTAGTAGGCGTTGGGGCCATGCTTGCGGCTGAAATGTTTCTCGACGAGCAGCGGGTTCATCGTGAGCTCGGGATTGATTTGGTAGGAGAGGTAGGCCATCTGGGCAACCTGTTCCATCACCACGGCGTTGTGTACGGCGTCGGCGGCGTCTTTGCCCCAGGCAAAGGGCCCGTGGTTGCGCACGAGGGCCCCCGGCGTGTGCAGGGGATCGATGTTTTTAAAGCATCTGATGATGACGCGGCCGGTCTCTTTTTCATAGTTCCCTTCGACCTCGGCGCGTGACATCTCGTCGGTGCAGGGTATGGCATCGTGGAAGTAGTCGGCGTGTGTCGTCCCGATGTTGGGAATGTCGCGGCCGGCTTGTGCCCAGGCGGTGGCGTAGGTCGAGTGGGTGTGCACGATGCCTCCGATGCCGTCGAAGGCTTTGTAGAGCATGAGGTGCGTGGGGGTATCGGACGATGGACGCAGGCCGCCTTCGATGATGTTGCCATCGAGGTCGACCACCACCATGTCGGCGGCCACCATCGTTTCATAACTTACGCCCGAAGGCTTGATGACAACCAGGTTGCTCTCCCGGTCGATGGCCGAGACGTTTCCCCAGGTGAAAATGACCAGCCCGTGCTTGACCAGGTCGAGGTTGGCACGGAATACTTTTTCTTTCAGAGCTTCTAACATAGCGGTATGTTTTTAAAGTTTGAATTTCGTGTTGGTTCGGTTATATACGTTGGCGTTGAACTGGTAGAGCGAGGCGCCCCGTTTCGACGATTCCTTGTCGATTTTGTCGGTTTTCTCGATACAGTCCATCTCGGCTACCCGTTTGCGGAAGTTGCGTTTGTCGATGGTCTCGCCGTAGATGGCCTCATAGAGGCTTTGCAGGCGGGTGAGGGTGAACAGCTTGGGCAGCAGGTTGAAGCCTATCGGTTCCCGGGCCGCTTTCTGTTTCATCTTTTCCCGGGCCTGCGCCACCATCTCTTCGTGGTCGAAGATGAGGGGCGGAACCTCGTCGATGTTGACCCAGTAGGCGTTATGCTCGTGCACCAGTTCGCGGTCGTATTCGTCGATGTTGATGAGGGCGTAGTAGACGACCGATATGACGCGTTCGCCGGGGTCGCGATTGATGGCGCCGAACGTGTGTACCTGCTCCATGTAGACGTTTTCGAGGCCGGTGAGTTCGGCCAAGACCCGCTTGGCCGCGTCATCGACACTCTCGCCTTCGCGCACGAATCCCCCCATCAGCGACCATTGCCCTTGGGCCGGTTCCATCTTGCGTTTGAGCAGCAGCAGGTTGAGCGACCCTTGCTGGAAACCGAAGATGACGCAGTCCACGGCGACGTAGTGTTTGATTTCGGAATGATAGTACGACATAGTTTGTTGTTGCACCCCTGCCGCACGGTTTGTCACGGGTGCGGCAGGGATTGTTGTTTTACCAGAAATACCAGTAGAATGCGGCGGTAATGGCTATAATGATGCAAGTGTGAATGATGTCCCACTTGTTCCAGCTGGCCCGGGTTTCGGCCAGTTGTTCCTTGCTGGCCGTTCCGAATACCAGCCCCTTGATTTTCTCTTCCGAAGGAGCCTGCGTGCAGTAGCTCACCACGATGACCACGAGGAGGCAGAAGAGGAACATCCAGCCGCAGAAGAAGAGCCAGTTGAGGTCGTAGAAGAGGTACTTGAAGAGGCTGTCGCCGGCTGCGGCTCCTGCGGTGGAGTAGTAGACCTTGGCGCCGAGGCGGGTGAGGCCGATAATCATGCCGGCGAGCAATCCCCACATGCCGCCCTTGGCCGAAGCGCGTTTCCAGCAGATACCGAGGAGGAAGGCGGCGGCGATACCGGGAGCCAGTACCGACTGCACGTCTTGCAGGTAAGCATAGAGCACGTCGCCCACGCTGCGCATGATGGGTATCCACAAGATGCCCAGCAGCACGATGACCACGGTGGCCACCTGGCCTATCACCACGAGTCTTTTCTCGGGCGTGTTGGGACGGAAGCGTTTGTAGAAGTCGATGGTGAAGAGCATGGCCGAGGAGTTGAAGAGCGAGGCCAGCGAGCTCATGAGGGCGGCCAGGATACCGCACACCACGATACCTTTCACGCCGGCGGGCAGCAGTTTCGATACCAGGGTGGGGAAGGCGGCGTCGGCGTTGTGCATGCCGTTGGCCAGCATCGGCAGGAATCCTTCACCTCCGGCGGCCAGCGATTTCTGGTGCAGGGCAAAGGCTATCATGCCGGGAATGAGGAAGAGGAAGACGGGCAGCAGTTTGAGGTAGGCGCCGAAGATGCTTCCGCGGCGGGCCTCTCTCTGGTTCTTACCCGAGAGCACACGTTGCACGATGTACTGGTCGGTGCACCAGTACCAGAAACCGATAATCGACGAACCGACGAGTGCGCCCAACCATGGGAAGTCGGGATCGCTGTTGCTGCGTATGAGGTCGGTCATCGAGTCGCCGTAATCGTTGACGGTGACGTTGCTGCAAATGCGCATCATCTCGTCCCAGCCGCCGAGTTCCCTGAATCCGAGAACCAAAATGATGAGCGAGCCGAGCAGGAGAATGGGGGTTTGCAGCACCGAGGTGTAGAGTACCGATTTCATGCCGCCGAAGATGGTGTAGAGGGCGGTGATGACCACCAGGCCGATGGCGGCAATCCAGAAGAAGTCGATGCCCCACAGCGTGTCGATGCCGAAGACCTGCTGGAAGACCAGTCCGCCGGCATAGACCGTCACGGCCACCTTGGTGAGCACATAGCTGATGAGCGAGATGAGCGAGAGTATGGTGCGCGACTGGGGGTTGTAGCGGCGTTCGAGGAACTCGGGCATCGTGTAGACCATGCTGCGCGAGTAGAACGGGACGAAGACCCAGCCGAGTATCAATATCATCCAGCCCTGAATTTCCCAGTGGGCCATGGCCATGCCGCTCGACGCGCCGGCGCCGGCAAGGCCGATGAGGTGTTCGGAGCCGATGTTCGAGGCGAAAATCGAGGCGCCGATGGCAATCCATGTGGCGTCGCGGCCACCGAGGAAGTAATCTTTCGAGTCATCTTGTTTCTGGCGCATCACCCATACGATGATGCCCACGAGGGCTAAGCAGAAGAGCCCTATGACAATCCAATCTAATGTTTCCACAATATGATTATTTAAGGTTTATAAAAACAGGTTACTCAGCAATCGAAAATCCGTAGATGCAGAGGCTCTCGTATTTCTCGCCGGGGCGCAGCAGGGTCGAGGGCCATTGCGGTTTGTTGGGGCTGTCGGGGTAATGTTGTGTTTCGAGACAGATGGCGGTGCGGGGGTTGTAGACGATGCCGCCTTTCCCTTTGACCGTGCCGTCGAGGAAGTTGCCCGAGTAGATTTGTATGCCCGGTTCGGTGGTGCGCACGGTGAGGCAGATGCCTGTCTCGGGCGATACCAGTCGGGTGGCGGTGCGTTCGGCGTCGCCGGCGGTGGCCAGTACCCAGTTGTGGTCGTAGCCGTTGGCGTTTTTCAACTGTTCGTTGTTTTCATGCAGGCGGGCTCCCACGGCCGTTTCGGTGCGGAAGTCCATCGGAGTTCCTTCGACGGGGGCTATCTCGCCCGTGGTCATGTAAGTGCTGTCGACGGGCGTGTAGCTGTCGGCATCGACCGTGAGCAGATGGTCGAGAATGGTGCGGGTGGGGTCGCCCGAGAGGTTGAAGTAGGAGTGGTTGGTCATGTTCACGACGGTGGGCGCGTCGGTGGTTGCCTCGTAGGCGATGACGATGGCGTTGTCGTCGGTGAGGTTATAGGTCACTTTGGCCTCGACGCGGCCGGGGAAGTTCTCGTCGCCGTCGGGCGAGTCCATGTAGAGTTCGAGGGTCTTGCCGTCGAGCTGGCGGGCTTCATACACCTTGTATTGCCAGCCGTCGGGGCCGCCGTGCAGGCAGTGTCCGAAGTTGTTTTGCGGCAGTTGCACGGTGTCGCCGTCGATGATGAGGCGGCCGTGGTCGATGCGGTTGGCATAGCGGCCTATCGACGCTCCGAAGTCGGAGGGCACGTTCTGGTAGTCGGCGATGTTGTCAAATCCCAATACCACGTCGCGCATTTCGCCGTTGCGGTCGGGCACCATGAGCGAGACGATGCGTCCGCCGAAATTGGTGATGCAGACTTCCATGCCGGCGGCGTTCTTCAAGGTATAGAGGGCTACCGGTTTTCCGTCGACGACGGTCTCAAAATCGGCCGGGTTGAGACCCGACAGGGTGGTTTCGGCCTTTTGCGTGCAGGAGGCACCCAGCAGGAGTGTCAGCGCGGCCAGGAGAAAAGCGTGTTTTTTCATGAGCATATAGATTTTATGTTATTGTCGAGGGTTGTGGATTTTAACGGTGTGAAAATAACACTTATTCGGACTGCTTATTCGTTTTACAATATGTTTTGCAACATAAAATGGCTCATTTTGAGGAGAATTTGTAAAGGGAAAGCCTTTTTTGGTTATCATAGGAGGGCTATGGGTATAAAAAAGACCTTTGTCCCATAAGGAGACAAAGGTCTTTTTGAATGTATGTCCGACGGTTTGCCGGTATTACAATTTGCGGGCGCCGTCGCTGATGGTAACAGGGTAGACTTTGGGCTCCTTGCCGAATTTTTCGGTGAAGCCTTTGACGGCCGTCTCTATGAAGTGGTCGTATTTCTCTTCGGGCACGAGGTTGATGGTGCAGCCGCCGAAGCCGCCTCCCATGACGCGTGAGCCGGTGACGCCGCATTCGCGGGCCACGTCGTTGAGGTAGTCGAGTTCTTCGCAGCTCACCTCATAGAGTTTGCTCATGCCGTGGTGGGTGCCGTACATTTTCTCGCCCACGGTCTTGTAGTCGCCTTTTTCGAGGGCGTCGCAGGCGTCGAGCAGGCGTTGGATTTCTTCGATGACATACTCGGCGCGCATGTAGTCTTCGGCGCTCACCTCGTTTTTCACTTCGGCCAGCATGGCCATGTCGGCGTCACGCAGGAGCGACACTTCGGGGTGGCGTTTCTGTATGGCGGCCACGACGGCTTCGCACGATTCGCGGCGGCGGTTATAGGCCGACGAGGCCAGTTCGTGTTTCACCACCGAGTCGATGAGCACCATTTTGTAGCCTTTCGGGTCGAAGGGCACATATTCATATTCGAGCGAGCGGCAGTCGAGGCGAATGAGATGGCCGGCTTTGCCGAATACCGAGGCAAACTGGTCCATGATGCCGCACTTCACGCCGCAGTAGTTGTGCTCGGTGGCCTGTCCTATCTTGGCCAGCTCGAACTTGTCGATGCCCAGGCCGTAGAGGTCGTTGAGGGCGAAGGCGAAGGTGCTTTCGAGGGCGGCCGACGAGGAGAGGCCGGCACCGAGGGGCACGTCGCCCGAGAAGGCGGTGTCGAAGCCGCCCACTTTTCCGCCGCGTTTGATGATTTCACGCACCACGCCGAAGATGTAGCAAGCCCAGCTTTGTGCCGGTTTGTCGCTCTCTTCCATGCCGAACTCGGCATACTCGTCGAGGTCGACCGAGTAGGCGCGGACGATGTTTTTCCCGTTGGGTTTTATCTCGGCGAGGATTCCTTTGTCGATGGCTCCGGGCAGGACAAAGCCCCCGTTGTAGTCGGTGTGTTCGCCGATGAGGTTGATGCGTCCCGGCGAGAAGTAGAGGTCGCCCGAGGTCGCGAAATATTTCTGGAAACTGGTTCTTACAAGTGTGTTGTCCATAAGGTATAGCAATTTAATGGGTTAATCGACAGGTATATCTTTGTTTACGTTCTTGCAGCCCGAAATGCCGTAGTAGAGCAGGTACGCGAGGGCGGCCACGATGAGCCAGTAGCTGTTCATGTATCCGCTCACCTTCACCAGGTATTGCTGGATGAGGGGCAGAATGCCACCGCCAACGACCATCATCATGAAGATGCCCGAAGCTTGGGCCGTGTATTTGCCCAGTCCTTCGACGGCGAGGTTGAAGATGCCTCCCCACATGACCGAGGTGCAGAGGCCGCAGAGCACGAGCAGCAGGGCGCTTACCGGAACTTGGGCCACGACGATGCCGTTGCTCACGCTGTAACCGGGCATGTCGAGCGTGCAGGTCTTGGGAATGAAGATGGCCAGGATTACCAGCACGATGGCCGTGGCCGACACGGCGATGAGTTGGGTGCGGGTCGATACTTTGGCGCTGATGGCGCTGCTCAGCGTGCGGCCCACGAGCATGAGCAGCCAGTAGATGGCCACGATGGCTCCCGCAATGGCCGATGCGTCGCCCACGACACCGGCACCGGTGACGCTTTGGTCGGCCAGGTAGAAGTTAAGGGTGCCGGGAATACCGATTTCGACGCCTACATATATAAATATGCCGATGACGCCCATGACCGTGTGGCGGAAGTTCCAGGGACTATGCTCGAAGACCTCTTTCTTGCCTCCCTTGTGCAGGTGCGGCTCGGGAATGTCGACAAACGTGATGATGAGGAACGCCGCGGCGAAGACGGCCATGCCTATCCACAACAGCGGGGCGACATCGACCATGGTTGTCGATTTGGTGAGCGAGCCGATGAGGGCACCCACGAAGAACGGGGTGAGGGTGGCCGAGAGCGAGTTGAGCGCGCCGCCGGCCTGAATGAGCTGGTTGCCTTTGTTACCGCCGCCGCCCAGTATGTTGAGCATGGGGTTCACCACGGTGTTGAGCATGCACACGCAGAAGCCGCAGATGAAGGCTCCGAGCAGGTAGATGAAGTAGTTGAACGTTACGGGGAAGGCCACCGTTTGCAGCACGCCCTCTTTTTCGATGGTGCTGTCCATTGTGAAGAGCACGGTGTCGGTGCCGACGACGCTCGACAGGTATTGCACCGCCAGACCCACGACACCCACGGCCATGGCCCAAAGGGCGGTTTTCTTGTATCCGATTTTCACCAGCAGGTTACCGGCCGGGATACCCATGAAGAGGTAGGCCAAGAAGTTCATCATGTTGCCCATCATGCCCAGCACGCCGTTGCCTTCGAACTGGTATCCCCAAATGGTGCCGATGGGGGCCGCCAGGTTGGTCACGAAAGATATCATCGCAAAGATGAAAAACATCGTGATGATGGCGACGATATTGCTGTTTTTCTTTTCTTGTATCATAACTTTCTTATTTATAAAATTCGTATGCAAAAGAGGGGGTTATTGTCGCACCGAGAATTGGTAACGGCACGTCTGGGTGTAGGTCTCGCCCGGGCGCAGGAGCGTCGAGGGGAAATGCGGCTTGTTGGGGCTGTCGGGGAAATGTTGGGTCTCGAAGCATACGGCCGTGCGGGCGCTGTATGTGCGGTTGCATTTCCCGGTGAATCCGTTGAGCCAGTTGCCGGTGTAGAGCTGTACGCCCGGTTCGGTGGTGTAGACGGTCATGACGATGCCCGTTTGGGGGGAGTAGGCTTCGGCGGCAAAGGCATATTCTCCGGGGAAGTTCTTGGCCAGCACATAGTTGTGGTCATATCCGCGGCCGAATTGCAACTGCTCGAAGTTGTCGTCGATGCGCAGGCCGATGGCCGTGGGTTTCCTGAAATCCATCGGGGTGCCTTCGACCGTGGCAATCTCGCCGGTGGGCACCGAGTCGGCGTCCATCGGGGTGTAGAAGGGGGCGTCGATGGTCACGACGTGGTTGGTCACTTCGCCGCCGCCGTCGCCGTTGAGGTTGAAAAACGAGTGATGGGTGAGGTTGCACACGGTGGCTTTGTCGGTTGTTGCCCGGTAGTGTATCTCCATGGCGTTCTCGTTGGTGAGGGTATAGGTCACCTCTATCTTCATGTTCCCGGGAAATCCCTCTTCGCCGTCGGGCGAACGGTAGATGAGGTGCAGGGTCTGGGTGTCGCTTTGGCGGGCATCCCACACCACTTCGTTGAAACCTTTGATGCCGCCGTGCAGGGCGCAAGCCGGGTTGTTCGATGTGATGGTGTAGTTTTTCCCGTCGAGGTTGAAGCGGCACTTGCCGATGCGGTTGCCGTAGCGGCCGATAAGGGCGCCGAGGTATTTCTCGGGCGAGTGCAGGTAGCTGTCGAGGGTGCTGTGACCGAGCACGACGTCGGTCATCTTGCCGTCACGGTCGGGCACCAGCAGCGATACGACGATGCCGCCGTAGTTGGTGATGCAGATTTCGGCCCCGTTGCGGTTGGTCAGTTGAAAAAGCGATACCTTTTTCCCGTCGATGACGGTATCGAAGTCGGCGAAAGATAGTCCCGACTGTGTTTTTTCGGTATGGTTTACGGTTGTCATGGTTAAAAGTTTTTTTATTTCACCGGCGCTCCCGGCCCGGGCCAGTTGGCGGCCGGGTCGGGAGTTTACGGTTGTTGTGTGAGTGTGTGAGAAACACGCGCGGCGGCAATCAGTGCTTGCTGTTGCCGGCTTCGCGATATTGGCGGATAAATTGCAGACGTTCGTAGTAAGCGACGTCGGGAATGTTTTTGTAATTGAGTGCGCCGATGGCTTCTTGGAGCGAGGCAAATCCCTGCTCTTTGAGCCAGCCGGTGAGGAAGTCGAGCATTTTGCCTACGATGGCTTCTCCGTTGATGTAGAGGGTCGAGCAAAGTTCGGCAGCCGATGCGCCGGCCAGAATCACCTTCACGAGGTCTTCGGGGGTGTGTACGCCGGTCGAGGCGGCCAGCGGCAGTTTGTTTACTTGTCCCGAGACGATGCCCAGCCAGCGCAGGGTGTCGCTCAACTCGGCCGAGGTGCTGAACGGGTTGCCGGCAATGAGGCGGCGGCTATGAATGTCGATGTCGGGTTGCCACGGGCGGTTGAAGAGTACCACGCCGGCGGCTCCGGCGGCACGCAACTGGTCGACAACCGACACCAGGTTGGAGAGGTTGCGGCTTATCTTCACCGTCACGGGAATTTTCACGGCGGCTTCTACTTTTTGCAGAATCTCGACGTGGAGTTTTCCGATGGTGCCGGGACGGTATTCGGGGGTGGGATTGATTTTCTGTATGTTCAGTTCGATGGCATTGGCACCGGCTTTTTCGAGGTCGGTGGCGAAGCTCTCCCAGCTGCCGTCGTCGTAGCAGTTGATGCTGGCGATGATGGGGATTGATACGGCTTGGCGGGCTTCGCGTATCAAGGTCAGGTATTTTTCTACCTCGTGGGCTTTGACGATGTTTTGGAGGTAGTCATAGGCTTCGGGGTAATCGCTGTCGGAGCTGTTGAGCAGATGCTCGCTTTGTGCGGCGAGTTGCTCTTCGAAGAGCGATTTCAGTACTACGGCGCCCACGCCGGCTTTTTCGAGGGCGATGATTTTTTCTACTTGGTCGGTCAGTCCCGAACTGGCGGCGATGATGGGATTTTTCAATTCCAATCCTGCATACTGTGTCTTTAACATGATAGTGGTTTTATAAGATTAATAATTTCTTTCTCCAAAAATGAGGGTGCCGACGCGCACCATTGTCGTGCCGTAATCGAGCGCCAGCCGGTAGTCGTGCGACATGCCCATGGATATTTCCGTAAAGGCGTCGTCGCCGGCAAAGTATTGTTCTTTGATTTCGGCAAAGAATGCTTGCAGGGTGGCAAACTCGCGGCGCACGGCCTGTTCGTCGTCGGTGAGGGTGGCCATGCCCATCACCCCGCGCAGGCGCACATGGGCGAGGTCGCGCCAGGTGCCCGAGGCCAGGTAGTCGCGGCATTCGTCGGGAGAGAAGCCAAATTTGGTCTCTTCCTCGGCGATGTGCAGTTGCAGCAGGCAGTCGACACGGCGGTCGCAGCGGGCGGCGCACCGCTCTACCTCTTCGAGCAGATGCGGGCTGTCGATGCTGTGTATGAGGGAGATGAAGGGGACGATTTGCTTCACCTTGTTGGTTTGCAGGTGCCCGATGAAGTGCCATGCGATGTCTTTGGGCAGGGCGGCCTCTTTGGCGACCAGCTCCTGCACCCGACTTTCGCCGAAGATGCGTTGTCCGGCATCGTAGGCTTCGCGCAGGGTCTCGACCGGGTGGAATTTCGATACCGCCACCAGGGCGACACCTGCGGGGAGGGTCGATTTTACGGCGTTGAGTTGTCGGGCTATATCGTTCATGGTTTTCGGCGGTTTTTATTCTTGTGCGGGGGTGGCGGTGGGGACGGCGTCGGCATCGTAGCGGAACACGTCCATGAGGGGCGTCTCGGTAATCGAGGCGATTTCATAGTCGGCCATGGTGCCCTTCATGCCTTTGAGCAGATTTTCGAGGGCGGTCTTGAAGTCGGCGGCTTGCACCATCATGTACGAGGCGGTGCGTTTCTCCACGCCGCTCTTTTCGTCGAGCGTGATGAAGTTGACCTTGCACTTGTACCATTTGTCGCCGCTTTCGTCGAAGAACAGCTCGCTGATTTTTACCCGTTTGATGTTGGCGACGGTAAACTCGCCCGAGATAAACGGGCGCATCTCTTCGAGTATGCGCGATTCGGCTTCGGTGAAGGAGAGGGCGTCGACCATGTAGGGCTCGCTCACGCTTTTTTGCAGCCCGCCTTCGATTTCTTTATCGTATTTAACTTTGCATTCGAACCAAGAGTTCATTTTCTTTTTAAAATTTAGATTTTATGTTTCTTCCCCTTCCGGGCTGTCAGCGCCCGAGGGTGCGTTTTTTATCATTTCGTTGAGGGAGCCGATGTAGTCGAGCAGTTCATCACGGCCTTTCCGCGTCTCCGAGGAGGTGATGAAGATGGGGGGCAGCTCTTCCCACTCTTCGAGCAGACGGGTCTTGTAGGCTTCGATTTTGTCGCGGAGGACCGTCGTGCCCAGTTTGTCGGCTTTGGTGAAGACAATGGCAAAAGGCACGCCGTTTTCGCCCAGCCAGGTCATGAATTCGAGGTCGATTTTTTGCGGCTCGTGGCGGCTGTCGATGAGAACAAAAAGGCAGGTCATCGATTCGCGGCCGAGGACATAACGCTCGATGATGCGGCGAATGTTTTCCCGGCCTTCCTTCCCCCGGCGGGCATATCCGTAACCCGGCAGGTCGACGATGTACCAGGTCCCGTCGATGTCGAAATGGTTGATGAGCAGGGTCTTGCCCGGTGTCGATGAGGTCATGGCCAATCCCTTGCGGCCGGTGAGCATGTTGATGAGCGACGACTTGCCCACATTCGACCGCCCGATGAACGCATACTCGGGGCGGTCGTCCGCCGGGCACTTCGTCACATCGGTGTTGCTGATGACAAATCGGGCCTCTTTTATCTCCATGGAACAGACGTTTTGCAGATTACATGACAAATATAGGAAGTTTCTTGATAGATAATAAAAAAAAAGTGCTATTTTTGACTGTCTAAACATCAATACTATGGAAAAAAGGCCGCCTATCACCCCCGAGTCGGCATTCAATGACCTGCGGTATTTGCAGTTGTTGTCGACAAAGTTCCCGACCATCTCCGATGCTTGCACCGAGATTATCAACCTTGAAGCCATTCTCAACCTGCCCAAAGGTACGGAACATTTTCTCACCGACCTCCACGGTGAATATGAAGCATTCCTCCATGTGCTCAAAAACGCATCGGGTTCGGTGCGTCGCAAAGTCGAAGAAATCTTCGGCCAAACTTTGCGTGAGAGCGAAGTCAAGGAACTTTGTACCCTGATTTACTATCCCGAGCAGAAACTTGAACTCATCAAGAAGGAGGAAAAAGACATGACCGACTGGTATCGCATCACGATGCACCAACTCATACGCGTGTGCCAGAACGTCTCCTCGAAGTACACCCGCTCCAAAGTGCGCAAAGCCTTGCCGGCCGAGTTTTCTTACATCTTGCAGGAGTTGTTGCACGAGTCGCAAATCGACCCCAACAAGCAGGCTTATGTCAACGGCATCATCTCCACCATCATCTCCACCGGCCGGGCCGATGCCTGCATCTGTGCCATCTGCAACCTCATACAGCGGCTGGTCATCGACACCCTGCATGTCGTGGGCGACATCTTCGACCGCGGTCCCGGCGCCGAAATCATCATGGACAAGCTCTGCGCCTATCACAACGTCGATATACAGTGGGGCAACCACGATATTCTGTGGATGGGCGCGGCCGCCGGCAACGACAGCTGCATGGCCAATGTCATTCGCATGTCGATGCGGTATGGCAACCACGGCACGCTCGAAGACGGTTACGGCATCAACCTCGTGCCGTTGGCCACCTTTGCCATCGAGCAATACAAAGACGACCCCTGCACCCTCTTCTTGCCCAAGAGCCTCGACGGCGAATATAGCGACAAGACCCGCCGCCTCCTGGCGCAGATGCACAAAGCCATCTCCATCATACAATTCAAACTCGAAGGACAGCTCATTCTTTCTCACCCCGATTTTGAAATGAACGACCGCTTGTTGCTCGACAAAATCGACTATGCGCGTGGCGTGTTGATTCTCGACGGGAAAGAATATGCCTTGCGTGACAAGATTTTCCCCACGATCGACCCGGCCAACCCCTATGCGTTGACTCCCGAGGAGGAAGAACTCGTCAACCGGTTGCATGCCTCCTTTGTCAACAGCGAGAAGCTGCGCAAGCACATGCGTTGCCTCTTCTCCAACGGCAGCATGTATCTCGTGCGCAACAACAACCTCCTCTACCACGCTTCCATACCCCTCAACGACGATGGCTCGCTCAAAGACGTCACCATCGACGGAAAGAAATACAAGGGCAAGGCGCTCCTCGATAAAATCGACCAAATGATACGATTGGCCTATTATGGCGTCAATTCACCCGATAAGCAGTATGCCCTCGATTACATTTGGTACCTTTGGTGCGGTGCCGACGCGCCCTCTTTCGGCAAAGACAAGATGGCTACGTTCGAACGTTATTTTGTCGAAGACAAGGAGTTGTGGAAAGAGCGGAAATGCCCCTATTACATTCACTACGACGAAAAGTCGGTGTGTGAGATGATACTCAAAGAGTTTGGCCTCACCGGCCAATATGCCCACATCATCAACGGGCACATTCCCGTCAAGACGCTCAAAGGCGAAAAACCCGTCAAGGCCGGCGGCAAGTTGCTGGTTATCGACGGCGGTTTCTCCAAGGCTTACCAGCCCGAGACCGGTATTGCCGGGTACACGCTCATCTTCCACTCCCGCGGCCTGCAACTGGTGCAGCATGAGCCTTTCGAGTCGACGCAGAAAGCCATCGAAGACGGTATCGACATCATATCGACCAACGTCATTCTCGAACTGAGCCAGCGTCGCATGCGGGTGCGCGACACCGACATAGGAAAAGAACTTGAAGAGCAAATCTATAATCTCAACAAGCTCTTGGTTGCCTACCGCAACGGTTATATCAAGGAAAAACAGTAACCCCTCTCTGCCTCACTGTCATGGACTTTCAGCCCTTTGCCTCGCCCCTGCTCGAAAATGCCGTCAATGAATTTGCCAAGTTGCCGGGAATCGGGCGCAAGACCGCCTTGCGCCTGGTCTTGCATCTGTTGCGGCAAGACGAGTCGGTGGCCGAGAGTTTCGGAAATGCCGTCATTCGCCTGCGCAAGGAGGTGCATTATTGCAACGTGTGCCACAATATCTCCGACACCGACACCTGTGCCCTCTGTTCCGACCCTTCGCGCGACGCCTCGACGATATGCGTCGTGGAGAACATCAAGGAGGTGATGGTCGTGGAGA
The DNA here is from genome assembly GCA_018715595.1 of Candidatus Caccoplasma merdavium. Taxonomy (NCBI): domain Bacteria; kingdom Pseudomonadati; phylum Bacteroidota; class Bacteroidia; order Bacteroidales; family Bacteroidaceae; genus Candidatus Caccoplasma; species Candidatus Caccoplasma merdavium. Next base: position 82,963 of record DVLI01000006.1, read on the forward strand.
ACACGCGGCAGTATCACGGCCTCTATCACGTCCTGGGCGGAATCATTTCGCCCATGGACGGGATAGGCCCGTCGGACATCGAGATAGAGAGCCTGGTGCAGCGTGTCGCGGCCGGCGGCGTGAAAGAGGTGATTTTGGCGTTGAGCCCCACGATGGAGGGCGACACGACCAACTTCTACATCTTCCGCAAGTTGGCCCCCTATCAGGTCAAGGTGTCGATTCTCGCCCGCGGTGTCTCCATCGGCGACGAGCTCGAATACACCGATGAAGTGACGCTGGGACGTTCCATCATCAACCGTCTGCCGTTCGACGAAACATTCCACAGTTGAAGCCCGAATCATGATTACGCTGAGCATTGTCATCGTCAATTACAACGTGTGCGGATTCTTGGAGCAGTGCCTGCTCTCGCTCGCTGATGCCGTGAAGGAGATACCGCACGAGATTTTTGTCGTCGACAACGCTTCGACCGATGGTTCCGATACCTATATACCCCGGCGTTTCCCGCAGGTAAAATATATCTACAACACCGGGAATGTGGGGTTCGCACGCGCCAACAACCAGGCCATGGCCTTGTCGTCGGGGCGTTATGTGCTGTTGCTCAACCCCGATACCGTCGTGGGGGAATCGGTCCTCTCCGAGGCGTGCCGCTTCCTCGATGACCACCCCGATGCCGGGGCCCTCGGGGTGAAGATGCTCGATGGCGACGGCCGTTTCCTGCCTGAGTCGAAACGGGGTTTCCCCTCACCGTGGGTCTCGTTCTGCAAGATTTTCGGGCTGGCCAAGATATTTCCCCGCAGCCCTCGTTTCGGGCGCTATCATCTGCGTTATCTCGACGAAAATGAGATAAATCGCGTCGATGTGCTTTCGGGCGCTTTCATGTTGTTGCGGCGTTCCACGCTCGACCGCTGCGGCCTGCTCGACGAGCAGTTCTTCATGTATGGCGAGGACATAGACCTCTCCTACCGCATGACCCTTACCGGCCGGCACAACTATTATCTGCCCCTGCGCATCATTCATTATAAGGGCGAAAGCACCAAAACCGAGTCGTTGCGTTATGTGCGCATCTTCTACCAGGCGATGCTCATTTTCTTGCGAAAACATTATCCCCATTACAAGTTTTTCGCCCAGTTCTCCATTCGCTTGGCCATCTACCTGCGGGCCTCGGCGGCCGCCGTGCGCCGCAAGCTCTTCCCCAAGAAGAAAAAGGTCGACGAGACGTCGGGTGAATGGAATCTCCTGTGTCGCGAACCCGATGCCGCGGCATCGTTGTTGGCGCATCATGGCGTCACGCTCGATTTTGTCACCTCCGATGTCGCCGAGATGGCCGTCCGTCTCTCCGGTGCCCGGCGACGGCAGCATGTGGTCTTCGACCGTTCGCTCTACACCTATGGAGCCATCATCGAGTGCATGGAGGCGTGGAGCGCTCCCGGGAAGGTGCGGTTTTATATCTATTCACCCGAAAGCGGGAAAATCGTTTCGGCGCATACGTCGTTTACCTAATTTTGCAAGCCTGTCATGGATTTTTTATCGGGAACCCGTTTTTCGTTGAGGGCCGTCGAGCCCGAAGATGTCTCCCTCGTCTACCGCTGGGAGAACGACTCTTCGCTGTGGGGCGACGGCTGTGCCTTGGCGCCCTATTCGCGTTTTGCGATACGCACCTATATCGAAGAGAGCCTGCATCAAGACATCTACCAGTCGCGTCAGTTGCGGCTGATGGTGGTATGTCGTGACGATGAGGCCGTTGTGGGAATGGCCGACTTGTTCGATTTCGACCCGTATCATCGCCGGGCGGCGGTGGGTATCTATGTCGATGCCGCCTCCCGACGGCAAGGCGTCGGCAGGGAGGCTCTCGACCTGCTGTGCCGTTATGCGTTCGGTTTTCTCCACCTGCACCAGCTCTATGCGCACATTGCCGGGCCCAATGTCGCCAGTTTGCGCCTGTTCGAGGCGTCGGGTTTCGTGCGTTGCGGGCATCTTTCGCAGTGGATTGTGCGTGAGGGGGGGTATGCCGACGTGGTGGTCATGCAGCGCGTTGCCGGGACTTGCCCTCCTTGACAAGATGATTTGTTCCTGCACCCCGGGGGCTACAAGCTCCTGCAAGACCTTTGGGCCGATCGACCTCTTGTCTTGGCCGAGGGGACGGGCCTTGGGGCGGAGTTGTCGACGCGGTTGCTTTGCTGCCGCGTCGGGGGGCATGTGTCGGCCGGTCGTGTGTCAGGCAAAAAAAATCCCGGAAGGCGCACCTCCCGGGAAAAAACACAAAGTTATCTGAGAATCTATTTTATGCGGCTATTTCTCTTTGGGGGTTGAGGGGTGAGGCTGCCCGGCTTGGTCTTTGTTGTTGGGCCAGTGGTTGCGCATCATCTCTTGGGAGAAGCGGGCCTCGGAGTCAAATATTTTCACGATTTTCTGCGCCGGAAGTATTTGCAGGAATTTCTCGAAATACTCTTTTTGCAACAGGGCTTCCTGCATTTCGGCTTCAATCTTTTTCTCTACGGCGGCCCGGTATTCGGTCTCGGAGACAGGCTCTTTCGAACGCATCAGCCGTTTGATGGCCCGGGAGGCATCGTCTTGCACGCGGAACATTTTGGTTTGCAATTCTTCATATATGGGGAAGAATTCAGCGGCCTCTTTGTCCGACAGCTCGGCTCTTTCGCGGAGGTAATCACGTTTGTGGGCCTTGAAGATTTCGAGGCGGTAACGACCTACTTCGCGGCTGGCGGCCCGCATGGCTTTGAGCGAAGTGCCCTCTTGGGGCGATTTCAGCGACTTGCGGTAGTCTTTTTTGGCCTGGTCGTATTTCTGTTGGGCTTTTTCGAGTAAGGCTTCGGCTTCGGAGAGTGTAAGCACTTTTTCCTGGGCTTCCGCCACGGGGGCGAATGCCGTCAGAAAGAGCAACACTACAATCGAAAAAATGAAGTTTCGCATATACACAAGATTAATATTCATAAGCGTCGGCAAAATACTCATACACGCTGTAATCATCGACGCACGACGCTCTTCCGATCTTAGAGAATGGAGATATAGTAACCTTAGAAGATATGACAGGAAGAACGCTTCAATATGCAGTATATGATAGATTTGTAGTAAAGCCTGATGATACAAGCTGTACAAGCCAACAT